>JAILKC010000016.1 GCA_024694055.1 Lachnospiraceae bacterium
AGTTGACAATCTGTGTGCGATCACGAATGTCGTTCTGTTTTCAGCCAGTTTTTCAAGTGATTCCTTGACAATGTTCTCACTTTCATTATCAAGCGCACTGGTTGCTTCATCAAAGATAAGTATCGGCGGATTCTTAAGGAATACTCTGGCTATCGACAGTCTCTGCTTCTGACCTCCGGAAAGTTTTACCCCTCTTTGCCCTATGTCCGTATCATAGCCCTTCGGTAAACCCATGATAAAATCATGCGCATTGGCGAGCTTTGCAGCTGCTTCCACTTCCTTCCATGTAGCATCCGGCTTACCGTAGCGGATATTGTCATAGACGGTTCCTGCGAAAAGATAGACATCCTGTTGCACGATACCGATGTTATTCCTCAGGCTTTTTAAAGTGACTTCTCTTATATCCATACCGTCGACCGTTATCTTACCTTCAGTCACATCATAAAATCTGGGGATCAGACTGCATAATGTAGTCTTACCACCGCCTGATGAACCGACTAAAGCCACATAACTCCCGGCAGGAACCTTAAGATCGATATGTCGCAGTACTTTCTGGGCTGCCTCATTGTAACTGAAGGAAACATCCTTAAATTCAATATCTCCTTTTACATCCTTAAGCTCCCTGGCATCAGGTGCGTCGGCTATATCCGGTTCGATCTCAAGAATCTCAACAAATCTCTCAAATCCGGTATATCCGTTCTGGAACTGCTCCGTAAAATCAACCAATGTCTGGATAGGTTCGATGAACACATTAATATACAGCAAAAATGCGATAAAATCCGGAACACTGACTGTGTTTTTCACTAACAGCACTCCACCTGTCATAATGACCATTACATTGACAAGCATCGTAAAAGCAGTCATGCCCGAATGGAAAAAACCCATATAAAGATAGCTGTTCTTCTTGGCCTTAAGGAAGCCTTCATTACCTTCCTTAAACTTCTCGTTCTCAATATCCTCGTTAGCAAAAGATTTTACTACACGAATACCGGACAGATTATCTTCTATCTGCGTATTTATAGCCGCGATCTTCACCCTGTTCTCACGAAAAGCTTTTCTCATACGTCTGTTAATGATAAACGCGTATGCGAACATGACAGGGACAAAGGCGAAGGCTGCTATAGTAAGATATCTGCTGATACCTGACAAAATTATAAATGCACCGATAAGCTTTATTAAGGAAAGTGCGAGATTCTCCGGACCGTGATGCAAAAGCTCCGATATCTCAAACAGGTCATTGGTGATCCTGCTCATAAGCTGCCCTACTTTTTGCTCATCGTAAAACGAAAACGACAGTTTCTGAAAATGCGCAAAGATCTCAGCGCGCATATCGTATTCCATCTTCGCACCCATCACATGTCCAACATATGTAATGTAGAATTTCGAACCGAAATGGATGGCAACAAGTATGATCATCCCAAGACCGATAAGCAATATCCTGTTAACATCCCCGCTTTCTTTAATTTCGGAAATATTGGATGTTATATACCGAACAATAAGCGGTATCACCAGTGAGATCACAGACGCAACAAAAGCAAAGAACAGATCTGCTAAAAATGTTCTCATATATGGCCTGTAATAACTTATCATCCGTTTTATGTTTTTCTTCATAATATATTAATTCTCAATCAAACAGCGGAGTTGAGAAATACCTCTCCGCAGTGTCCGGAAGCACCGTAACTACTGTCTTGCCGGGTCCAAGACGCTTAGCCAGCTTTAGAGCGGCTGCCACATTGGTGCCGGACGATATACCGCACATAATGCCCTCTTTACGCGCAAGATCCTTGGCAGTATTGAGTGCCTCCTCATCCGTAACTATATATATGTCATCATAGATATTCTTATTGAGATTACCGGGGATGAGACCGTCTCCGATACCCATCTGAATATGTGTACCGATGTTACCGCCTGCCAAAATTGCGGCATGTTCAGGCTCAACTGCCCATATCACTATATCGGGATACTGTCTCTTTAAGACTTCTCCTATTCCCGATATTGTACCACCGGTTCCAATTCCTGAACAGAATCCGTGTATCTCCCCTGCTACCTGTTCCATTATCTCAAGAGCTGTATGCTTCCTATGTGCTTTGGGATTGGCAGGATTGTCAAACTGTTGAGGTACGAATACTTTGGGATCCTCAGCCGCCATTCTCTCAGCTGTCCTTACACATTCATCTATACAGTCTCCGATATTGCCCGCATCATGTACAAGTATCACTTCTGCGCCGTAGTGCTTAACGAGTTTTCTTCTCTCTTCACTTACCGAGTCAGGCATGATGATGATCGTCTTATATCCTCTTACGGCTCCGATAAGTGCAAGACCTATACCCTGATTACCGCTTGTAGGTTCCACTATGATCGAATCTTCATGAAGTATCCCGTCTTTTTCCGCCTGAACGATCATATTGTAGGCCGTCCTTGTCTTAATGGATCCTCCGACATTCAGTCCCTCATATTTTACAAGTATCTCAGCCATACCCGGCTCTGTCATCCTGTTAAGTCTGATCATGGGCGTATGCCCGATAAATTCAAGTATGTTGTTGCAGATCATTTTGTTCTCCCTTATTTGTTTT
>JAILKC010000017.1 GCA_024694055.1 Lachnospiraceae bacterium
CAGCATGGTCAGGAACATAAACAGAAAATACAGAATACAGTCGATGTACAAAAAAGGAAACAGTGCATCAATATCACGATACTCATACAGAATTCCCCATAATACATCCACTGTAAAATAACTATTGGCCAATAAAAGAAAATGACTGTAGCGAACTGATGCCCTTAACTCTGCCTCCAGCTTTCCCGCACGGATTCTGACAGTCTTATAAGCTCCGCGGTTTATTATGATATTAAGTATCAATGCCAGAAGACTTATGATCGAATAATTCATGTCGCTATACTCTATCTCCTAATAATATATTACCGGTTTTTTATCTCTATTCTGTCAAGTATACCCTGCACCCCCACATTTTGATGTGTGAGATACATCCTCATTACATCTTGTATGAAGCTTTCATCACAGAGCGTTTTTTTGCGGATCTTTGAAATATCATACCCCTTATCTGTAAGCTTCATGATCTGTGCCACTATCGCATACAAATCTTTTTTTTCCTCGGATCGCCCCATAGCCGGGTCGGATACGGAAACACTTTTGGCATGTCCGTAATAAACAGTCTTGGGGGCAAGTGCCATAAGCTTATTCCAGCTGTCCTCTATCAGCGTACCCCTGTGAAGCTCGACTTCATAAAGAGGATTCAGATCACCGACAAACAGGCTACCGTCATCCAGCAAAAGTGATATGCTGTCATCGCTGTGACCTGGTGTATGAATCACCTGTCCGTCTATCCCAATCTCTTTTAGTTTTGATCTACCCTCCCTGATCGGAAAAAATCTTACATTGCTGTCTCTTATCGGACAAAATTGCATCTTTCCCTCTTTAGTAAACACCGAATCGGAGTTATGAATGTGATTTCTTTGTATATCAGCCACTAAAATGACAGGACCAAGATCTGCTATCTCTTGCGCTATACCCATATGATCCGGATGATAATGAGAAATGAGGATATAATCTATATCCTGCACGGGAATATTCATGTCTCCCATTGTATGACAAAAGGCCGGAAATGTACCTGCCCATCCCGTATCAAAGAGCAGACACCCCTCTTCTCCCTGAATAAGGTATGTGTTCGTATTCGAGTAATACAGCTCCCGGATTCTCATGTTCTTTATTATAACACACCTTGATAAACAATACATTATTGCTGTCTGTTATGTCTTGATGCTTTCGACTGTTTCTTCTATAATACTTAGGATATTACAGAATAGGAAGAAAGAATATGCCGGGATTTGATGAAGGAAGAGATTATTACGCATTTAAGAAGTTAAGCTTTTCAAAAAGGCTTTTCGGTCACATAGGGACGGTTCTTACACATAAGAAGCATGTCAGGCACGGATGTTTTAAAATGGGTCTGTATATGCAGGGTATTTTCCATGATATGAGCAAGTTCTCACCTACCGAGTTTATACCCAGTGTAAAGTACTATTCAGGCACTTTCTCGCCCAATGCCACCGACAGAAAGCTTACCGGGGTATCTACCAGCTGGCTTCATCACAAGGGACGCAACAAGCACCACTTTGAGTATTGGACGGATTATATGCCTGAGGCCATGCCTCATATAGCCGGATGTCGTATGCCTCTTAAATATGTGGCTGAGATGGTAGCCGACAGATACGCAGCCTGCGTGGCCTATAATGGTGATAAATACACCTGTTCCGACGCGTGGAACTACTATTCCAAGGGCCGTGATCACATTATCATTGATGATGATACCAGAGCCGTGCTTGAAGCTGCTCTGATCAAAATGCGTGATGAGGGCGAAGATGCCGCTTTTGCATATATGAAAAGAATGTTAAAGATCACGAAGGGTCGGGATTATGACGCTTCGATAACGAAGAAAGCTTAGTAAATACCGCCTTTAATATGATCGCTGTGATCAGACACAGTATAAATGTAAGGATTATGGCTATTCGATAATCCAGATATCCCAAAAAAGCGCCTACCCACCTGTATATACCCCAGTGGATACAGAATATTGGCATACTCAGGCTGCCGAGAATCCCGGCAGCTTTTATATTGATACCGGAAAAAAATGTGATCTTACTGTATATCAGAACAAGCGCGATGACCATCACATACAGTGCGACCATCTCTCCCATTCCGTGAACTCCCATGATAACGGCCGCCATAAACAGACCAAGAAGCACTGCTTCCGCCACGGTAAACAGTGTAGCACTTTCGCGGGATAACGGATGAACAAAACATCCGGATACAACACGGCATGAAACAAAATATATGGCTCCTCCAAGCATCATGCCCGACAATCCCCTCATGATCCCGGTATTGATAAACCCTATATAATCCTGCCAGGGCAATATGCCGCCATATTTTAACAGAAACAGTATCTGTATACCCAAAGGTATTGCCCAGACAAGAATATACTTGAATATCTTATATAATCTTAAGCCAACCCACATGAGTACAGGCAATGCAAAAAGCATGGCCGACAGGTACCACATCGGGGCATTACGGTATGTCAGCAGATCCAGACTCATAAGTCCCGTAAGGGGCAGGAAGCAGATCTCGATAAGCAAGGTCTTTAACATATAGAGCATATCCGCCGCAGACAGGCTAATACCGTTTCTGACAGATACCACATAATCCAATATATATACGATCACCGTTCCGAATGCGGCATA
>JAILKC010000024.1 GCA_024694055.1 Lachnospiraceae bacterium
CTTTATAAGATCGGTAACCGCATCAACAACTTCATCTATGGTCATATATGAACTGTCTATAAGCGTGGCATCTTCAGCCTGACGAAGCGGCGAGATCTCTCTTGTCATATCCCTGTGATCACGCTCTATGATATCCGCCTCGATCTTCTCGATATCCGGATCCTCGCCCTTTGCCTTAAGCTCTTCATATCTTCTCTGGGCCCTGACCTTGCTGCTCGCGGTCAGATATACCTTGACCTCGGCACCGGGCAGTACGACCGTACCGATATCTCTGCCATCCATCACCACATCAGTGCTTGCAGCAAGTTTTTGCTGAAGTTGTACCAGTTTTTTCCTGACATCGCCGTTAACTGACGTAGCGGAAGCCATGTTGCCGACTTCCTCGGTGCGCAACATTCCCGTCACATCCTCGCCGTTAAGAAGCACGACCTGTTCCCCGCCTCTGTACTCTATGCTGATATCGGCATCGGCACATTTTTTACTTATGGCGTCACTGTCGTTCTTATCTACGCCCAGTCTGATAAAATATAGTGCCATCGCTCTGTACATTGCTCCGGTGTCCACATATATATATCCCAGCTTCTTTGCTATCTTTTTGGCTATGGTACTTTTGCCGGCTCCTGCCGGTCCGTCAATCGCTATGTTCATCGTATTAATACCTCCTGTATATTATGTATTGTCAAAATATCTATCGCACAAACTTATCTGCCCTGCAAACCGTTCTGTCCCTCATCGCAATCCTACATGCACCCTGCGAGAAATCCCGTGCTCCAGGCGATCTGGAGATTGAACCCGCCGGTAAGAGCATCGACATCAAGAAGTTCCCCTGCTATATAGAGATTCTTTATGAGTCTGGATTCCATGGTGGAAGGATCGACTTCCTTAACAGAAACGCCTCCATGAGTGATTATCGCTTCGTTATAGTCTCTGGTTCCGGTGACGGTAAGCGTGAAATCCTTAAGAGTATTCACAAGCACCTCTCGTTCCCTTTTGGTCACCGAGTTGACCTGTTTATCAGGATCGATCTTACATCTGTCTATGATCACGGGTATCATGCTCGAAGGCAAGAGCGCATTCAGCGAATTGCGAAAAGCTTTGTTCTTGGCTTCTTCAAAGTCTCTGAGTATCCTCTTGTCGAGCTGTTCGTGTGTAAGCGCCGGCTTAAGGTCTATATGCAGTATTGCCGTTTTTCCATGGCACTTGGCCGCGTAATAACTGCTTGCACTTAAGATAAGCGGCCCGCTCACTCCAAAATGAGTAAACAGCATCTCTCCAAAGCCGTCGTATATAAGGCCGTCGCCCTTCTTACGGCTCTTTCCCTTGTCCGTCTTCTGTTTGGGCTCGAATGCGCACATATCCTCCGGTACATCAAAGAGCTTTACGCTCACATTTTTAAGGGAAAGTCCCTGCATATCCTTAACGCATGATTCTTCGGTACATAACGGCACAAGTGCGGGCCTACAGTCCGTTACCGTATGCCCGAGTTTCTTAAGCAGCCTGTGGCCGTAACCGTCAGAACCGGTCGAAGCATATGAAAGGCCGCCCGTGGCAAGTATCACTCTGTCGCACTCTGTTTTGCTGCCATCGGTAAGTACAACGCCACAAACCTGACCCGAATCAATGATCATATCCTTAAGCCCTATGCCCAGACGCACCTTTACATTCCTGCGTTTAAGAGCATCATTTAAAGCCTTTATCACATCGGACGAATGATCCGATACGGGAAAAACACGGTCGCCTCGCTCCCTCTTAAGCGGACAGCCGTTATCACTTATAAGCTTCATCACTGCCCCGTTATCGAAACCATAATATGCGCTGTATAAGAACTTGGGATTGCTCACGACATTCTCAAAGAAAGTCTCCGGCTCGCAGTCATTGGTGACATTGCACCTTCCCTTGCCCGTGATATACACTTTCTTACCAAGTTTTTCATTCTTCTCTATCAGGATAACTTCAGAGAAATTAAAGGAGGCGCTGTACGCCGCCATCATCCCGGCAGCTCCGCCTCCGACTACCACACATCGATCAGCCATTTCTTCCGTCTCCAAAAAGATCCTTGGTCAATGAATAATTGAGCATGGGTTCATCATCAATAAAGTTGATCTCATCACTTAAGTATACCTGGTAATTGCTCCACGTCTCCTCAAGCGTCTCAAGATTGTCCTTAACCTCTTCAGGCGCCTTAAGGCAAAGCGCAACCACAAGCGCATTGATAACGCTAAGCGGCGCCACAAGCGAATCAACTATCGATACCATATCGCTTCTTGTATATAGATTGCACGTGCTGTACATGCACATCGGCGAATACTGATTGTCTGTGATGGAGATGATCCTGGCATTGCGGTCCCTTGCAAATTCAAGGACCTTAAGTGTTCTCATGGAATAACGCGGGAAACTTATTCCGACGACGCAGTCCTTATCATCCACCCTGATCATCTGTTCAAAAGTCTCGCTGACGCTTGTAGTACGGATAAGCACCACGTTGCCTCTGATCATATTCAGATAAAAGCTTAAAAAATCCGCCAAAGGCTCACAGCTTCTTAGTCCTACGATATATACGGTCTTGGCTTCAAGCAAAGCATCAACCGCATTTTCAAAAGCAACCGGATCAATATCTGCAAGAGTATCCTGAATCCTCTCTATATCTCCGCCGAGTACCGAAGACAGGATCTCAGACTGGGTGCTGCGCCCGTATTTGGCGCTGACCTTCTGTACGTTGTTAAGCTTATTCTTCACCCATACAGCAAGGCTCTCCTGAAATTCAGGAAAGCCCTTGTAGCCAAGCGATGATGCAAATCTCACAACGGTGGATTCGCTTATATGAAGCTCGGCTCCTATTTTCGCCGCAGTTAAAAATACCGCTTCGTCATAGTGTTCTTTGATATATGAGGCTATGGCCTTGTGCCCCTTGCTCATCTTGGGGTAGTGTTCGTCAATTATCTGAATAACGTCTGTATTGCCGTTCATTAAGACCTCACATTTTTAAGAAAAAGACTTGTATGTATCAATAAGGAGTTTTGCCGTATCATCCTCTTTTAAGTCATAATCTCCCGTGATACTCATGCAGGCAGCTCCGTGAATAAATATCCACATCTTGGTAAAGAGATCTCCGCTGTTGGTACAGCCGGCCTCCTTGGCCTTTTTCATCTGTTCTCCTACCAGGCCTGTCTCACCGTTAAGGATCTCATACATGCTCTTATCATACTTCTTCTCCGACAAAAAGAGCATCTTAAAGAGATTGGGCTCTTCCGTCGCAAACTTAATATATATCAGACCAAGATCCACAAAAGGCTCGGCATGATTGGGACGCTGCTTGCTGCAGAAAAACGAAAAATATGAACTGCCTTTCTCAAACACGTCATTTAACAGTCCGTCCATGCCGTCATAGATCCTGAATATGGGCTGCGTGGAACAGCCTGCCTTGGCAGCAAGCTTTCTGGCAGTCACATTCTCTATGCCCTCCTGTTTGGCCAATAAAAAAGCGGTATCAATAAGATAATCTTTGGTGATAGTCTCTTTACGTGGCATATGTAACCTCCAAGTAATCATAGATTTATTGCTGTTTTTCTATAATAACATACGTAATTATATAAAGCAATGCCATTTTGCCAATTGAACAGTAAATGTAAAGTTTTTCTGTCAAAAAAAGATCCGATGGCTTATACAGCCATCGGACCTTAACTTACTTATATATTTCTGTTATACAGGATATGCCTTGTTTGCTGTATCAGCCTTGGTAACATCAACAGAAGTCTGCTGTGCCTGACGATACTTGAAGAAGTCTGTAGCAACCTGAGGGAACAATGCGTAAGAAAGCACATCCTCTTCCTGCTGTTTCCACTCCTTCATCTCTGCCTCTATAGAAGCAAGCTCAGGCTCTGTATGTCCTGTAGCCTCTGCAGAACGGGCTGTAGAACGAGGCTCGCCGGGTATAACCTTATTGATAACC
This sequence comes from Lachnospiraceae bacterium, assembly GCA_024694055.1. GTDB lineage: Bacteria > Bacillota > Clostridia > Lachnospirales > Lachnospiraceae > Colinaster. Next base: position 3,950 of record JAILKC010000024.1, read on the forward strand.
TCTTCATTCATCGGCTTAACAGTCTGTCCGTAGTTACCTCTAAGAAGATCCTTGAACTCACCTGTAGCCATCTTGTATCTTTCACCCATAAGAACGTTGAAGATAGCCTGTGTTCCGACGATCTGTGACGAAGGTGTAACAAGCGGTGGCTCACCACAGTCCTTACGAACTCTCGGGATCTCCTCAAGCACTTCATTGTACTTATCTTCAGCATGCTGTTCCTTAAGCTGGCTAACCATGTTGGATAACATTCCGCCGGGAACCTGGTACAGAAGAGTCTTGATGTTAACGCCAAGCACCTTGGTGCTCATAAGGCCTGACTCTATGCACTCCTCACGATAAGGTCTCCAGTAATCCGCGATCTGAGCAAGAAGGTTCTGATCGTATCCTGTGTCATACGGTGTGCCCTTAAATGTCTCAACCATAACCTCTGTAGCGGGCTGTGAAGTACCGAGTGCAAAAGGTGAGATAGCACAGTCGATAACATCTACGCCGGCCTCAACAGCCTTAAGGTAAGTCATTGAAGCAACACCTGAGGTGTAATGTGTATGAAGCTGGATAGGAAGCTTGGTGTTCTCTTTGAGAGTCTTAACAAGCTCAGCTGCTGCGTAAGGAACGAGCAAGCCTGCCATATCCTTGATACAGATTGAATCTGCACCCATCTCCTCGATCTTCTTGGCCATATCTGCCCAGTACTCGAGAGTATAAGCATCACCAAGTGTATATGATAGAGCGATCTGGCTCTCTCCTCTTCCTTCCTGAACCTTGATCTTGTTGGTAGCATCAACAGCTGCCTGAAGATTACGGATATCGTTAAGGCAATCAAAAATTCTGATCACATCGATACCGTTGGCTATAGACTTCTCAACGAATGCATATACAACATCATCCGCATAAGGTCTGTAACCAAGGATATTCTGACCTCTGAAAAGCATCTGAAGCTTTGTATTCTTAAAGCCGTCGCGAAGCTTTCTGAGTCTCTCCCAGGGATCTTCCTTAAGGAATCTTAAAGAAGCATCAAATGTGGCACCACCCCAACACTCTACAGCGTGGTAACCTACTTTGTCCATTTTATCTACGATCGGAAGCATCTTCTCGGTAGGCATTCTAGTAGCTATCAATGACTGATGAGCATCACGAAGCACCGTTTCCATTATTCCAACCGGCTTTTTTACAACTTCTGCCATGTTAATCTCCTTATATTATAAAATTCCATATACTGCCATGAATGTTCCGGCAGCAACTGCTGTTCCTATAACGCCTGCCACATTGGGTCCCATCGCATGCATCAGAAGGAAGTTGGTAGGATCAGCCTCCGCGCCGACCTTCTGTGATACTCTGGCTGCCATAGGCACCGCAGACACTCCTGCAGAACCGATAAGCGGATTGATCTGTTTGTGACTGAGTACACACATCAGTTTACCGAGCAATACTCCACCGGCTGTACCGAACGAAAATGCAATAAGTCCAAGGAGCACGATCTTAAGTGTAGCTGCATTAAGGAATGCTTCCGCACTTGTGGTAGCTCCTACTGATGTACCAAGAATGATAACAACGATGTACATAAGCGCATTGGAAGCCATATCTGTAAGCTGTCTTACAACACCACACTCCTTAAAGAGGTTACCAAGCATAAGCATACCTACAAGGGGAGCTGTCGTAGGAAGGATCATACATACCACTATCGTGATCACAATAGGGAACAAGATCTTCTCAAGCTTTGATACCGGACGAAGCTGACCCATCTTGATCTTACGCTCCTCTTCCGTAGTAAATAACTTCATGATAGGCGGCTGAATGATCGGCACAAGTGACATGTATGAATATGCCGCAACCGCTATGGGTCCGAGCAGGTTGGTCTGACCAAGCTTACCTGCAAGGAAAATTGATGTAGGACCGTCAGCACCGCCTATGATAGAGATAGACGCTGCAGCCTTACCGTTAAAGCCAAGTGCAATGGCACCGAAATATGCCATGTAGATACCAAGCTGTGCTGCCGCTCCAAGAAGGAAGCTCTTGGGATTGGCAATAAGGGGGCCGAAATCCGTCATGGCGCCGACACCCATGAATATGAGCGAAGGCAGGATAGCCCACTCATCAAGTTTGTAGAAATAGTATAACAGACCGCCGATTCCGTTAGGTGATGTTTCGAAGCTCAGCATAATATCAGGATAGATATTAACGAGCAGCATGCCGAATGCTATCGGAATAAGCAAAAGCGGCTCAAATTCCTTGGCAATGGCAAGATACAGGAAAATACACGCTACAACGATCATCACGTAGTTGCCCCAGGTTAGGTTAAAAAACGCTGTCTGGTGCACCAGATTATTCAGTGTATTAGATATATAATCCATGTTGTTCCTTTCTAAATTCTTACGAAAATAATTGTATTGCGCTGACGCTATCAGTTAAGAGTAGCAAGTGTTGCACCGGCTTCGATCGCATCACCTACAGCTACATCTATGCTGGCTACAGTTCCGTCAGCAGGAGCAACAACAGGGATCTCCATCTTCATTGACTCGATGATGACTACTGCATCACCCTTCTTAACAGCCTGACCAACATTGGCCTCGATCTTGAATACCTTACCTGCTGCACCGGCTTCTACCTTGATGCTTCCTGCACCGGCGCTTGCCTTGGGTGCTGCAGCGGGAGCAGCCTTTGGAGCAGCCTTTGGTGCTGCCTTGGGTGCTGCAGAAGCGTTTCCTGCGCCTTCTTCTACTGTTACGTCGTATACATTGCCATTAACTGTAATGGTATAATTCTTCATCTTTCTTTCCTCCGTTATATTAATATCTTCTTCTGATAGAACGCACAACGTAACCATCAGCAGATGCAGCGCCCTCGCTTGCAGCAATAGCTGCAGCAATGACTGCTATAAGTTCCGTATCATCCTGTGCCTGTTCATTCTTTTCTATCTGAGCCACAGCCTTATCAACAGAATCCGTTGCAGCAGATTGTGAAGCCTTTCTTCCTGCTCCGCTCTGCATATTGTTGATAATCTTAAACAGCGAAATGATCGCCATCAGGATAATAAGCACAACAAACACGGTACCCATTCCAAGTACGGTATTAAGTGCTGCGTTGGTCATAAGCTCTTTGAATGTATAGTTGACATTGGTGAGTATGCTCTTAACCTCTCCACCGGGAAGAGCAAGTTCCATAACTACTTCCGCGGTCCTTGGATTACCGTCAGGATCCAAGTTGCTGCCCACTATCGTCGAGTTGATGGTAAGTACATTGCCATCCTCGGAAAATTCCACATTCTGTGTGGAAACGTATGATCCCAAATCTTCAAGCGCTATCTGATAATTCTCAACGGCTGCCACAATAACAGAAGCCTCAATACCGTAGTACTGTTGGATCTGATCGGCATAATCCGCTATATTCTCGCCTGAACCGGACAGACTGTCTACTACGCTCATGTAGTAATCAGCCACCTGTTCAACAGCGGCAGAATCAACTGATGCCTCAGCAGTAGTTGCTGCTTGGCCACATGCAGATAAGCTTGCAAGACAGGTCACCATACCCAATATAAGCAATATTTTCTTCATATTAAGCAGTTTCCTTTCTTTTATCCGTTTCTTATATAGCTGCATGCTTCTTGTCCGGTATATCTACTGCCTTGGTGTAAAGCATATCAAAAGCACCGATTACATATTTTCTTGTATCTTCAGGAGCAATTATCGTATCTACGAGGCCGCGTCTTGCTGCACTCTCTACGCTGTTCTGAAGCGCATCGTACTCCGCTGCACACTTTGAAACTTCATCAGCGCCCTTGCCGTCGCAGATGATCTGTGCTGCAAGCTTGGCATCCATCGTACCAACCTTGGCACTGTTCCATGCAAATGTCATGTCTGCGCCAACGGCTTTGGAGTTCATGATAACACCTGCGCTGCCGAATGCCTTGCCGATGATCACATTGACCTTGGGTACTGTAGAAGAAATGAATGCTGAAGTAAGCACAGCACTCTCTCTTGCTATGCGCTTCTCATTGCACATGCAGTTGCAGAATCCGTCTACATTGGTAAGAGTAAGAACAGGGATCTCGAATGCATCACAGAACTTAACGAATGCGCTTGCTTTCTCACAGCCCTTTGCTGAAAGAACGCTGCCAAGCTTCTCTTTTACCTTACCTGACTCATCAATGATCTCGCTTCTGTTGGCAATAACACCTACAGTGTCACCGTTCAATTTAATGAATCCTGTTACCATGCTCTTTGCATAGTCAGCCTTGGTCTCAACGAACTGTCCGTTGTCGGCTATAAGAGAGATAGCTACGGCTGTATCGCCTACGCAACCTGATATATTCTCACATACTCTGTTAAGATCATCATCACAGTCGTCAAAAGCGGTAGACTCGCAATTACCGGGAAGAATGCTCACAAGATCACGGATAGCACCGTAGAGTTCACTCTCCTCATATACAGCATCAACATTGCCTGCCTCTTCCATCTGGAAAGCAGCTGCAGCACTGTCGCACTTGCTTGCGTTATTGCCTTCGATAGCGTCGGGCGAATTAACAAACATCTTGGCGCTCTTTTCCATATATGTAAAGTCTGATAATGCAGGAATGACGCTCATGCCGCCACCACATGATCCGAATACTGCAGTGATCTGGGGAATAATGCCTGATGCCAAAGACATCTGTGCATATACCTGACCCAAAGCATCCAGAGCATCCATGGATTCGTTAAGTCTAAGTCCTGTAGAATCAATAAAGCCGATCACAGGTGCACCCACCTTCATGGCCAGATCATACAGATTGACAATTTTTCTTGCATGCATCTCACCGATACTTCCACCTAATACAGAAGGATCCTGGCTGTAGACATACACAAGATTGCCATCGATAACACCATATCCGGTAACAACACCGTCAGACGGAGTATCTTCGGCATTCACATTGAAGTCGGTAGCTCTTGCTGTAACAGAAGCGCCGATTTCAACGAAGCTGTTCTCGTCAAGCACAGAGAGTATCCTCTGGCTCGCCTTGCTCGTAGTACTCATTAAAAGCCCTCCATTTATATAATATAAATTAATTAACACATTGTACGCATCAGAAGATGAACGGATGTCATTCTTCTTATTAAAAATAATCATTCTTCATTCTTGCGCACTTGTAAGCAAGTATAGCACAAAAAAGTCCAAAGAAAAAGAACTTTCTTTGGGCTTTTTATCATTTTATAAGCTTATTCGATCAATTATGTGTCAGCTTTTTGTATTGTCTTCATTCCCTGTCGATTCCGCAGTGAGTTCTTCGGCGCTCACGCCCATCATCTTGGCAAGCATCGCCGTCATCTTCTCATCCTCGCCGACTTCATTATGCGCCTCTTTAGGCTCAGTCTTTTTCTTAGAGCCGTTCTTTACGACCGGAGTGTTCATCGCTGTCTCAAACACCGAATCATACGACTTGGGCTCAGTCTTGGGCTTAGGTTTCGCTTTGGACTTAGTCTCAGTCTTTGGCTTTGACTCCGTCTTAGGTTTTGATTCTGCCTTGGGCTTTGACTCCGCCCTGGACTTAGTTTCTGCCTTGGGCTTGGCTTCTGCCTTTGGTTTAGTCTCTGCCTTGGGCTTTGACTCTGCCATAGATTTAGCCTCTGTCTTGTTCTCTTTCTTTTTCTTCTTTTCAAGCTCGGGATCAGTCATATTGGCTTCCTTTAACAGCCTCTCATAATCCTCAAGTCTTACTATCCTGTCTCTTCCGCCCTCTTTGCCGACATACAGCAGATTATCCGCCTGTTTGATGATCTCATCCAGATCCTCATCACTTCCGGGAACAATACCGAATGTCATTGTAATGCTTAACTTCTCATCCTTATACTCCACGATATGATGAATGATCTCTTCGCGGATCGCGCACAGGTGCTCATAAGCTTCCTCATATGTGAAGTTCTCGAAGCAGATTATAAATTCTTCGCCGCCCCAGCGTACCGCATAACCTTTACCGAGCATCATGCGGTTAAATATACCGGCCACGCTCTGAAGCACAAGATCTCCGCAATCATGTCCGTACGTATCGTTAAATCTCTTGAAGTGGTCGATATCGCCCATGACAATCTGGAACTGTACGCCTTCATCGATAAATCTCTGTCTCGTATCACGAAGTCTGGGTTCTCCGATACGTCTCGTGTACAGCTTGGTAAGCGTATCCCTCTCTATCATATCTCTGATAAAGCGTTGCACATGCACGGTGAACTTGCCCATCTCACCGAGTTCATCATCTCTTTTCAAAATATCGGCATCAAGATTGGCTCTTAAATTGCCGTCCGCGATCTGTCCCAAGAAATTCTTCTCCTTGGCTATCGCTTCCGCAAGTCTTCTTGCTTCGCCGGTACTTAACATACTTGCAAGGAAAATCATCACCAAAACGATAAGTATGATGGGCAGCGTGGAACCGAGTATCTCCTTTTTTACATAGCTTGTAGGCTTACCCGCAGCCACCATGCCTATACACTTACCGTCACGCATAACAGGGATATAGCATACGTAAAAATTCTCGCTTCCAACCATAATGTCATCATAGAATACGGGCTTTACCTTACCGAACACCTCGTCTACTACTTTTTTGCTGACCACAGTGCCGTTCATCCTTTTGCCGGTATCATCTGTTATGGTCGTAATGATCCTGATATCGTAATAAAAAAGCGTAACCTCGCTGCCGGTCACTTCCTTAAGATAATCTATATAGGAAGTATCGGACGCTGCAGCCGATGCCGTTTCATCAAGTTCATAAGTCAGATTGCCGTGCTCCACAAAACGCATCTCACTGTCATATATATCTTCATATTCATAGAGTGCTGCGGATGCAATATTGCGAAGTCCGCCTTCCACCTCTTTGCTCACCGTATTATATCCGGTGTAATACGAAAATATCATGACTACAATGCCCATGATGATCAAGGGAACCGTCACCAGGCGTATCAGATTGTTTCTGAGTCCGCCGCCTTTTTGTGCGTTCTTTTTGTCATTGCCTTTGATCTTAATCTCGGTACTACCTGCCATAATTTCTTATCGCCTCTTGTCAAATACTCTGTGTCTGCTTGCAAGTAATGTTAATGTCAAAAACCCAATCCAAAATCATCGAGCGAAAACTGAACCGCATCGGCAGACAAAATCATGCTCGAATCATCTGCATCCTGTGCATCATCAGTCCGGGCTGTTTCCTCTTCCTTCGAAGATCCCGATACAACAGGATCTTCTTCCTCCCGGATCGCTTCATTCACTGCTTCGTCAGGCTCAGGAGTAACTGCATCCTCCGTCAACGCAGAGTCAGCCTCCATAACTTCTTCATCAATGTCTGCAGGCAGATCCGTGTCATCTTCCGCATTCTCTTTTACAGCCTGTTCTCCGTCCTTAAGCTGTCTGACACTGAAGCTCGCCTTATATCCTGCATCGGAGAGCTTCTTTCTTATCTCATTTAATGTCGCCTTGAAAGGCATGTCCTTGGGGAGTAACACCGTTACCACGGAATTGTCATCCACCACCTGATATCCAGCTTTTCTAAGTTTATTCTTTGCTTCTTCCTTAGTCATCACAACACCCCGGAAACAAAAACATCCGTTACTATATATCGAGATTAAGCTGAACTTCCTGTTCAGCCTGTTCTTTGAACTCTTCTATCTGCACTTGGGACAGTTCCGGAAGTTCCTCAAGACTCTTAACGCCAAAACTCCTTAAGAACTGATCGGTCGTGCCAAATAAAATGGGCTTACCCGGAGCATCCAGCCTTCCCAACTCCCTTACCAGCTCACATTCCACAAGTCTGTTGATGGCATGATCACTGTTGACGCCTCTGATCTTCTCCACATCAAGCCTTGTGATCGGCTGTTTATATGCTATGATCGACAGGACCTCAAGCGCGGAATCACTTAACGTCGCTTTCCTGTCATTCTTGGTCAGCTCTATCAGGTATTCATAGAGTTCCTGTTTGCTGCACATCTGATAGGAATCCCCGATCTGCGCTATAGTCACGCCGCGATCCGATTTATCCATTTTCTTTTTCATATCTTCAAGGAGAGTGACTGTCTCCTTATCATCCGTCTCAATAAGCTCAGCCAGTTTCTTAACAGGAACCGCCTCGCCCATGGCAAAAAGGACCGCCTCTAACACGGCCATTTGTTTAGCTTTCTCCATTTTCCTCACCGATCTCTGCTCCCATGAACTCTTCCATGGTCACATTAGCTACCTTTATTATGATGTCATCAAACAGATCATCCTGTTTGATATTCACAAGTCCCATCTTGATAAGTTCCAAAACTATCAAAAATGTAACTATGATCTCCATCTTACTGTCCTGTTTTTCAAGCAGTTCCTTAAAGCTTATCTTCTTGCCCGACCAAAGCAACATCTTGATATACTCAGTCTTGGCATCAAGATCTATCTCTTCCTTTTCGATATTGCCAAACTTGCTGCGGATAGGATCGATCTTATCCTCTCTGCGCTTCATCGTATCCCTGAAGATATCATTCAGTCTCTGAAGATTCAGATCACCTATGAGATACTCATAATCTATCGGCGGCTTATATGCCGCTACTTCATCAGGTATCGTGGCCGGCTTATATATATATCTCGCTGCGCCCATCGACATGTCCTTAAGTTCCATGGACATGTATTTGTACATCTTATATTCCAAAATTTTCTGTACAAGCTCTGCTCTTGGATCCTCTTCCTCTTCATCATCGGCAGTCTCACTCTTGGGAAGAAGCATCCTGCTCTTAATATTGAGCAAAGTAGCTGCCATGAGCAGGAATTCACTCATGACATTCATGTCCTCAGTCTCCATATTTTTGATATATTCCATATACTGTTCAGTAATCAGTACTATGGGAATATCATATATATCGATCTGATTCTTTTCTATCAGATGAAGCAGGAGGTCAAGCGGTCCCTCAAAGACCTCCAGTTTAAACGACAGTTCCATCCATATCTCCTTAAATACTATAAAAGTATACCCTTAACCGTTAATCTTTGCAAGGCAACAGATGAACGCAGATAAGCTCTCCCGGATTAAAGATCCTCAAAGGTAACGTGTGATATCCAAGCCCTCTGCTGAGCACCATCTGCGAATTGTCATGTGTGAATATGCCGCCGTCATATTCGGGGAAAAGCTTGAGCTTTGGAGAAATCACTCCCCCAAGTACCGGAAGCCTCATAAGACCACCGTGAACATGGCCCGCAAACACAAGGTCCGCACCGGCCTTCGCATACTGCTCAAAATATTCCGGGTTATGGGCCAATAATATTGTATATTCGCTGCCATCCATGCCGGTAAGATCCGTTACATACTGCGAGGACATCTGCGCTTTTACGGTCTTTTTATAGTACTTTTCATCTATCATGATCCCCTGCATGCGTATCTTACGATCTGCAAGATCGATATGATCATTCTCAAGGACATGTACACCGAGTTCTTTTATCTTTTCCGTATATACATCATAAGTATCGCCATGCCTCTCGGGATATATCTTCGTATGGTATTCATGATTGCCCAGGCTGTAATATATCGGATATTCCTTAAGATAAGAAAATAAAGAAACCGCCTTTGAGTATCCATCCTTCTTGGCAGTCATCATATCCCCGGCGCAGCATATGATATCAGGTTCAAAGTCTTTGATTGCTTTTATCAGCTTATAATTGTCACGTCCAAACTCCTTATTGTGCATATCGGCAAGCAGAACGATATCCAGCTTATCCTCGATCCTGTCGCTGTATATCGTATACTCCTTTGTAACAAACCTGTTGATGTCTATGCACATAACGACAAAAAGAGTCCACACTGTGAAGATCAAAATGAACAAAAGGCATTTAATCATAATCTGTATATTCTTCCCAATAATGTAACAAAGCCCTTGAACTATGTCCAAGGGCTTATAAGTACTAGTTATACTTACGCTTTCTAGCTGCTTCAGACTTCTTCTTGCGTCTTACGCTCGGCTTCTCGTAATGCTCACGCTTACGGATCTCCTGCTGGATACCGGCCTTAGCACAGCTTCTCTTGAATCTGCGCAGAGCGCTGTCTAAAGACTCATTCTCCTTAACTATGACATTAGACATCTGATTCCTGACCTCCCTTCGACACCTAATACACAATTCTATTATATATACTTTCGCCAATTCGTCAACATTTTTTTACTTGTTAAGCATGGAAGTAAACACTTCCTTGGCTTTACTTATGCACGCATCTATTCCGGAAGGATTCTTACCGCCGGCCTGAGCCATATTCGGACGACCGCCGCCGCCACCTCCGATGAGCGGAGCAAGTTCCTTGATCATGTTGCCCGCAGCAACTCCTGCCGCAACAGCTTTGTCCGTAGCCGTAACCATAAGATTGACCTTATCTCCCGCATCGGAAGCAAGCACGATCACTCCTTCTCCGATCTTTTCCTTAAGAGAATCACCAAGTTCACGAAGGCCGTTCATATCTACTCCGGATACCTTGGTGGCTATAAGTTTAAGGCCATCTATCTCAGTAACATTGTCAGTCACATCTCCCAAAGCTTCCTTTGCAGCCTTGCTCTTTAATGATTCATTCTCACTCTGCAAAGTCTTTAACTCCTTAAGCAGACCTGCGATCTTATCAGTTAAAGCAGCCGGCGTTGCTTTGACCAGTGCAGCCGCTTCATTAAGTCTATCCTCTATGGATGCATAATGCTTAAGAACATTGTCTCCGGTTATAGCCTCTATTCTTCTGACTCCGGCAGCAACACCGTTTTCCGACAGTATCTTAAAACATCTGATCTGTCCGGTATGTGCCACATGTGTACCACCGCAGAGCTCTTTTGAGAAGCCTCCCATCTCAACAACTCTTACCGTATCTCCGTATTTCTCACCAAACAACGCCATGGCACCCGTCTTTTTGGCCTCTTCTATGGTCATTACATTGGTGATTACGTCTATATCTTCAGCTATTTTGTCATTGACTGTCTGTTCGATCTTATTAAGTTCTTCTGCCGTGACCGCACGATCAAAACTAAAGTCAAATCTTGTCCTGTCAGCGTCCTGATATGATCCGGCCTGATGCACATCCGATCCAAGCACATTCTGAAGCGCCTTCTGAAGGAGGTGCGTAGCCGAATGGTTCATGCATATGCTCATTCTTCTGTGAGATGCTACCTTAAGTTCAGCCTTATCACCCGCCGCGATCTTTCCGGATACCACCTTGCCGATATGTCCTATTCTTCCACCCGGAAGCTTAACCACATCAGTTACTTCGAACCTGCCGCCCGCAGATTCAATAACACCTGTATCATTACACTGTCCGCCCATGGTCGCATAGAACGGAGTCTTATCGGTCACTATGATTCCCTCAGTGCCCTCTGTAAGCGAATCTTTCATCGAATCGCCTGAAGCCAAGGCTTTAACCACGCCGGTATCATCAAGCTTACCATATCCTGTAAATTCACTTACGACATCATCACCGAGATCTGCAAATACATCCGTATCGGCATTGAGTTTGGCTGAGAAGTTCTGATTATCTCTTGCCATCTGCTTGGCTGCTTCCATAGCCTTATCAAATGCGGCCTCATCTACTGTAAGCCCTTCCTCTGAAGCCATCTCTATCGTAAGTTCAATAGGGAAGCCGAATGTATCATAGAGTCTGAAAGCAGAATCGCCGTCGATCACGCTTACACCTGCGCTCTTCTTCTCGCCGAGGATCTTCTTAAACTCCTTCATTCCATTCTCAAGCGTACTCTCAAATCTTCTTATCTCTTTATCAAGTTCAGCAATTATGAAGTCTCTGTTTTCCTTAAGCAAAGGATAACTGTCATCATACACATCATCAATATATATCTTGGCAAGTCCAAGGAGTGCATCCTTATTCATGCCGAGTGTCCTGCCATGTCTTACGGCTCTTCTGATAAGACGTCTTAGCACATAGCCTGCACCCACATTGGAAGGAGTAAGTTTGGCCTTGTCTCCGATCAGCATAACACTTGTTCGCATATGGTCCGCAAGGATCCTCATAGAACGTGTAAGCTTTTCGTCCTTGTCATACTCAAAGCCGCTCTTCTTTTCTATATAGGAAATAGCGGATGTGAAAAGATCCGTCTTATACACATCTTTGGTTCCGTTGAGGAAAGCCAGGATTCTCTCAAGCCCCCATCCGGTATCTACATTCTTCTGAGCAAGAGGTGTCAAATGTCCGTCTTTATGCTTCTCATACTGCATAAATACATCATTACCAAGCTCCGTATATTTGCCACATGAGCAGCCGGGGCCGCAATCCGGGCCGCAGTCATCCACATCAGCTATATAGAACATCTCACTGTCCGGACCGCAGAGACCATATTCAAGTCCCCCCCAGTTATCCTCGGCAGGAAGATAATAAATATTCTCCTTCTTAAATCCTGAAGCTATTCTGTACTTGGCGCCTTCTTCATCCCTTGGCGCATTCTCATCTCCGGCAAAAACGGTAGCAGCCAAATGATCACTGTCAAATCCAAACACTCCGGTCAAAAGCTCATAGCTCCACTTGCAGCGATCTTCCTTGAAATAATCTCCAAGGCTCCAGCTTCCCATCATCTCAAAGAATGTCACATGGCTCTTATCGCCCACGGAATCTATATCATTGGTTCTTACACATCCCTGTACATTACAGAGTCTCGTGCCGAGAGGATGTTTCTCACCAAGAAGATAAGGCATAAGAGGCTGCATACCGGCAACATTGAACATTACGCCGGTCGAACCGTCAGATACAAGCGATACCGCTCCGACATCGACATGTCCCCTCTCTATATAAAAGTCTTTCCAGATCTTTCTAAGTTCCTTTGAAGTAAACTGTTTCATACCATTCTCCAATCTAAAGTGCCAAATCTATAATAATCTATCATTTTTGATCTCAAATTACAAGTATCAGACCACTCTGTTGAGACTATTTATCACAAGTCTCGTGATAGTTCCCGTTATCGCTCCTGTAAAAAAAGCGGCCACTAAGAGTATCGGCCCATAATATGTCACTACCCCCATGCCGACCATAAGCCCGGCCACAAGCAACTGTCCCATGATGTGTGCAAGTGAGCCGCACACAGATACGGTCACTATATGATAGTCGGTATATCTTTTAGCAAGAAGCATGATAAGCAGACCGAAGAGCGCTCCGCTTAACGAATACATTATCCCCGACATACCGGCAAACATAAGTCCCGATAATATAACTCTTGTTATCGAAACTATGGCAGCATCAGCCGGTCCCATCTTATACAGCGCAAAAAGTACCGCCATATTGGCAAGGCCAAGTTTTATACCCGCCACGGGAATCGGCATGGGAATAAGGCTGTCTATGTAACTGAGCACAAGTGCAAGTGAAAGAACCAGTCCGTCCGTTGCAATTCTTTTAGAAGTCATGGAAATAATATACCATACAAGGAAGCATTACCGCTATACCTTGCAGGCTTATTATGATATAGTGAGTGAATAACCGAAGGAATCACTATCATGAAAAGATCCGATTACAAACTGTTAAGTTGCATACTCGTCATATTACTTGCATTTCTGTGCATGCACTTTCTAAAGGGCCGGCATGAAGGAATCAATGTCGATATATATACAGACGGAGAGCTCATAGGCTCCTATCCATTATCCAGGGACAGGGATATCGAATTGGATCATAATACCATCACCATAAAAGGTGGCAAAGTATATGTATCGTCTGCAGATTGTCCTGACAGGCTCTGTATACGTCAGGGCGCTGTCTCTCACACAGGCGATACTATTGCCTGTCTTCCCAACAGATTACTTATCAAAATATCAGGCCAAGAAAGCAAAACAACTTACACCGCTCTCCACTTTGACACCGTAGTAGGTATCGATATATATAATGCGGCAGATCCAGATTCTGTCAAAGCCGCCTTACAGGATCTGTGCCGTCAATACGAGTTGATATGCAGTCGGACAGACGAAAGATCTGAACTCTATAAATTAAATCATAAATCAATTTCTGACAATATTGAGATCGATCATAACGGACAATCTCTTACAGCGTATAAAGTGTCAGACGAACTGTACGATATGATCTCATACGGGCTGGATGCATATGCAATGTCAGACGGACTGTTCGACATCACTATCGCTCCGGTAAGTGACCTGTGGATGTTCGGTTCAGGAAACAACTCCATACCGGATGATGTCATGCTTAAAGAAGCTTTAAAAAGTGTTTGCGCTGACAATATCATCCTATGCCCGGACTCATATGTGGCATTTACCGACGACCGCACAATGATAGATCTTGGTGGGCTCGCAAAAGGCTATATCGCCGACAGGATCCGTGATTTCCTTAAATCCAAAGAAGTAAACAAAGCCATCATATCTTTGGGAGGCAATGTCGTGGTCATGAACAACGACGAAAATGACGCCTACAATATAGGCATAAAAAAGCCCTTTTCTTCTTCAGGAGATATCATAGGTACCGTAAGATCTTCCAACGGAAGCATAGTTACCTCCGGAACATACGAAAGATATTTCGAATCGGACGGCAGGTTATATCATCACATCTTAAACCCCTCTACCGGTTATCCTTTTGAGACGGATTTAAGCAGTGCAACTGTAATAAGTGCTTCTTCGATGGAGGGAGATGTGCTCAGTACAATACTTCTTTCCGAGGGAATGCAAAAAGCTGTCAAAAGAGCTGATGAACTGAAAAAGAATAAGATGTATGTCATCCTCATTGATGATGACGGTAATGTTATATATGATAGCGGAAGTTATATCCTGAATTAACTTTTATCACTTTTTTCTGGCTATATATTCATAGAATATCTTACCTTCAGGATCATATGTATAATAGTTATATACCAGGTCTTCGGATATATTTGTATCGCTTCTGTCGGTGAACCATCTCATGGTCGCATAATAGTCTGCAGTCTCCATTCCCGGTCTGTTATCACGTATATTATCTCCTATCTCTTTCACAGGATATATGCATCCGATCAGCAAAAACACGATCATTATACCCTTTGCTATCCCAAGAGCGGTGCTTTCTTTTTGTGTAAACAGAGTTCTGCATATCATGATCATAAGGATAAAAAGTGACGGGATCGAGCCTGACATGACCACATCATTACAGAGCCCCATCTTGGTCCACGGAAGCAACAGCAGGATGAGCAGATTAAAATACCATTGTTCATCGCTCTTATTCACACTATAGCAGCATGCGAAATACACTCCGAACATAAGCAGACAGAATACAATGTACAGCGGCAATTCATCCGGTCCATATATTTGGAATCTGAACGAAGAACTGACCGGTTTGTCCACCTGCATGTTCCCAAGAAAATACATAAAGAGAACCGAGCCAAAGCTTAACGCCGGCAGAATGTTGGTCAGTGAGAAAACATCCGTTATCTTGGCTTCTCTGCCTATAAGCAGATAAATTGCTTCCATGATGCCAAGAACGACCAATGCAGCAAATGAAAACGAGCCAAACAGAAGTGTCGGCAAAAGCAAGATCACATAGAAGTTTACCTTTTTCCTGTATTCCAAAAGCATGATAACCGTCAACCATGGAACCACGATCTGCGGAAGTATCCATCTGATCATGATCGTATTGCTTCTGTACTGAAGAAGGATATTATCCATGAGGACCCAATGATAACTGCCCATTGAGTAGAATTTATCCCCACACACCTGAGTCAGCACACTCTGTGTCAGATTAAGCGGACCACAGAATAAAAGCATGATAAGCAAAAGCGCCACTTGTTTGATGACATTATCGGCTCTCGTGATCTTCACAAGCATGATATAGATAAGCCAAAGCCCCAATACGCTTGTGACAAACATAACAATACTTCCGGTGCTGAATCCACCGAAAAGTTTGCCTATCACGGCCGGAATAAGATACTGTCCCAGATAATACGTAAGCATGCATCGTCCGAAATCATCATAGTATACGGGCCATGAGAAGTTGATAAGATCACTTAATACAGCATTATGTTTATACCAGTCTCCCGCCTGTGGAAAAAAGCCTCCCACTCCAAGCACCATGCACAGCCCGGTGATGACCACGGCCGCCAAAACAAACATTGGAAGCGACAGATATATGGGCTCATCTTTTTCACCGGTCGTATGATTTTTAATGATATCAGACAACAAAAGGTACACTCCCCATATCACCGCCACCGACGATATAAAGGCTATGTACCATTTTGTAAATCCCCACAGAAACAACAATACAGGTATGTATATATATACCAGAGCAGTAACTGTGAGCCATCTGCCTCTTGTATCTATCTTCATCATTTCACCTTAATGATAACACTTGATATGTCATCATTTCTGTATACAACATCACCCAGACTGTACAGTCTGTCCATATCCATTTCAGGATACTTGTCATTCTCTCGCGTCCCGACATATATATATCTTATATCATATTCATCGATCACGCTCTTTGCCGCGTCGACACTGCCGGTCGAATATACTGTATCGATCTCGGCCTGTCTGTCGCTTATATAAGCGTAATCATTGTGCCAGAGCCACTCATGTGTCCCCCATCCAAGTACTGTCGGATGTCCTGTCAGAACAGGTATTACACAGTCCATCGAATAGCTGTTGCCGTAAGCCGTAAGGATCACCTCCCGGCCTTCGGTATTGTCATTGATCCACTCTACGGCAGCAAGTTCATCGCCAAGATTGCTCTTAACCGTACTCATACTGTCAAGTCCCATATAACGCCAATCTTTAAAGTTTTTACCGTACCACATCGAAGATGATGTAAAGAAATACCCGAATGTAATGGTAAGCAGCACAAGGCTTACGCACATCAATCTCTTAATGTATGCATTTTTTGCATAAAGCTTAATATCCGCAGTCCCATCCGCCTGATACGTATCATCCGTACCAAAGAGAACTCTGGTGATGTAGTAAGCCATCATAAGGCCGAATATTATAAACGCCTGATATGTAAGTTTGAACATTGTATTACATCTGGGAAATCCATTGATATATATATCAGCAACAAATACAAGTTCGGGAAGCAACACAAGACCCGTAGCACAGGCTCCCAAAAGCAGTGCGATCATATCGGCTATCGTGGCAATGCCCTTCTTTCTGTTGATATATATATATGAAGTAAATACGATCAGCGTAAACAGTGGCAAGCCCCACATAATGACTATCTGATGAACGAGCGAATGCTGTGTTGCAAGCTTAATGCCATTGATCATCCTGTCAAATCCAAGCTCAAACGGAAGCTTTATGATGATAGCAAATACAATGAACAATACAGCCTGCAAAGCAATGTTTGAAAAAGTCTTTACGTGCGCTC
>JAILKC010000033.1 GCA_024694055.1 Lachnospiraceae bacterium
AAACAAAAGCTGTATCTTGCGCTGTCTAAAGTGCCGGAGGTAAGTGATATATTAAGGTGTAAGGCCGAATAAAGCCGGTTGCCATTGGCAACCGCGCTCGGCGTAAGAGTTTCGCAAGCGAAACTCTTTTTTCTTTATAGAAATTCCATTTCCATAGAGTAAAAAATGCTCCGCAAGGATGCATTCATTTTCATTTTTATTGAAGAAAGGCCCAAAACAGTATATAATACAGGCAAAATCATTTGAATCACACGGAGGACTGACCATGGGTTTGATGGATTCATTCTTGAATAAGCTCAGAATTGACGGCGAAGATGAAGTTGAGAATGACTATCTGGATGACAGCATAGACGAAGAGGCAGCTTTGCTTGAGAAGAAGAGAATTGAGGCCGTTCCCGAGGAGCCGGCGCATCGTCCCGCCAATAGACCGGTGTCTGACAGGATAAGGAGATCTTCCAAGGGTATCGAGGTGAGATCTTTCCGTCCCGAGGATGCCAATGTCTCAAGGGAGATAGTGGATGCACTTCTGTCGGGCATGATAGTATTGCTCAATATAGACAGAGTCGAGGGTTCCAAGGATGCGAACAGGATCATCAATTTCACCCTCGGTGCAGTATATTCGATAAAGGGTGATTATGAGAGAGTATCACCCACAGTATTCGTTATCTCACCTCCGGGAGCAGTTCTTTCCGGAGACTTTATGGACAGTGAGAGATAAGCATGAATACAGAAGAATTAAGACAGCTTGGTGAAGAGAAGATCACTTCGGAAGATATATTTGACGGAGAGGTCTTACACGTAAAGAAGGATATCGTCAGACTTCCGAACGGCAACAGCGCGGGCAGGGAGCTTATCCGCCATATAGGAGCCGTGTGTGTTGTCCCCGTCACGGAGGACGGATGTGTGATCATGGAGCGTCAGTTCAGATATCCGATCAATATGGTCATAACCGAGATTCCGGCAGGCAAGCTTGACAGCAGCGATGAGGACAGGCTGGAAGCCATTAAGAGAGAACTTCGGGAAGAGACCGGATACGAAGCGCAGGACTGGGTGGATATGGGACTGTATTATCCCGCTCCCGCATACAGCGACGAGAAGATCACCATGTACCTGGCAAGAAAGCTTACAAAGGGCTCAAGAAGTCTTGATGAAGACGAATTCCTCAATATTGTCAAGATCCCGATCAAGGATCTGGTTGATGACATTATGTCGGGAGTTATAACTGACGGTAAGACACAGGTGGCGATATTAAAAGCCGCGAAGCTTATTGAATACGGTGTATAACAATATGGTTACGATCAAAGATATCGCAAAAGAATGCGGAGTATCGATCGCCACGGTATCCAATGTCATTAACGGCAAGAATAAGGCGGGCGAGAAGACGCAAAAGAAGATTCTCGAGGTTGTCGAGAAGTATGGTTACAGACCGAATCAGGTCGCTAAAGGACTGCGCAGCAAAAGATCCGGGATCATAGGGATCATAGTCGAAGATATCGCGCAGTTCACTATTCCCAATATAGTAGAAGGTATAATGCAGCATATAGAGGAATACGGTTATAAGTCGATGCTTATTAACTTACGACTGTATTCAAGATGGTCGGACAAGTGGTTCCACAACGAGGACATGCTTGATACGCTTCTTAAGCAGTCTCTTTCGGAGATGGAAGCGATGCAGGCAGACGGACTCGTATATGTGGCCGTTCACGCCAGAGATCTGGCAAAGATCCCCAAAGATATAGGGATCCCGGCAGTCATGACCTATGCTCACGAGCTTAATCCCGAGGTTCCTTCGGTAATGGTGGATGACGAACTGTCTGCCTATGAAGCAGTCAGATATTTGCTTGACAAGGGCCATAAGAAAGTCGCGATCATAGGTGGGCGTGAAGATAACATGCATACCGAACTGCGTCTTAAGGGAGCGGAGAGAGCCCTTAATGAAGCCGGTATAGAAGTGGATAAGAACAGACTGATATATGCCAATTGGAACAGACAGGAGGGCTATAAGGCTGCATGCAAGCTCTTTTCGGGCGGTGATTTTGACTCGATATTCTGCATGACCGACCGGATGGCCGGAGGTGTGTATCAGTACATGCATGAGCATGGGATTGTTCCCGGTCGCGATTATTCGGTGATAGGATACGACGGACAGGATCTGTCGGGTTATCTTGTTCCGGGTCTTACGACAATGGCACTTCCGCTTGAACGTATAGGAGAAGTGGCATCAGCACTTTTGATAGAGAAGCTTGAAGGTGTTGAAAGCGGAATAGAACTTGATGACAATGTTGTCAGAGTACCATGTACTTTTATTGAGAGAGGATCTGTGAAGGATGCCGGGAGATGAGTCATATTTTGACAGAGCGCTGAGAGATTTTACTTTTGACGTAGCCTGCGGAGCAGCCATCCGACATCTTGATGAACTGGGATACGGTCCGGAAGAGATAGTTAAAAAACTGGACTTTCCCGTATCGGAGCAACGCATAAGAGAGTATCTTGCCAAGAGAGCAGCAGACAGAACCGATGCGGATGCTGACGGATCTGAATATGAGATCATACTTGAGTATGACGAATACGGAAGAAGCTCCTACAGGAGGGTTAAGAAAGAAGATCCTTCTAATACCCCGTGAGATATGTCAGTAATTCGGTCGCTGCCAAGAGCGTGGCGGAAAGAGCGACTCCGACAACCAAAGAAAGACTCCATACGGAAGTTCTGCATGCGCAGAACTTCTTATTATTTCTGAGGACTTTTATCGGGTTGACCATTCCTTCATTCTGAGCTATCCAGCTTAACATGGCGCCTGCCATCATGAGTGTTATGATGGAGAGCAGGGCATATACAAGGATACACATGTACAGGTCGCCGGCTGTAGCGGTATCCTGTGAGGACAGTAATTCATCAATGGCATCGGGATTTAAGTATTTCTCAATGAACAGTGTGATAACAAGCTTTGAATTGATGATCATGTGAGTAAGGATAGCCGGCCATATGCTCCCTGAAGCTTCAACGAGCATGGCAAGGATCATTCCAAACACAAAGGTATAGCAAAACTGGTTCAGGTTGCCGTGCATAAGTCCGAACAGGAGTCCGGTTATGACGATGGCTCCGAGCGGTCTGCAATGTCTTCTGTAGCCGCCGTAAATAAGTCCCCTGAAAGCAAATTCTTCAAAGAATGCAGGAACGACTGCGAGAAGAAAAAAAGCAAGCATCGGAGACATGCTCAATATATCCTTGGTATCTTCTAAGGCCACATTGTCCACAAAGAGCATGCTGATGGCGTTGAGTAATGTTATAGGCGGGAAAAGACATACCGCAAAAGGGATTGTCATCAATAGGGAAGAGGGTTTTACCCGTCGTATCATAAGTCGGTCACAGATACCGGTCCGCTCTTGTTCGGGGTTACATTCGCAATATACGGATTCCGTGATGTACCATATGATCACAACTGCCAGTGCGGGGAGGATTATAAGAAGTTCCGAAAAGACATAGGTTCCCGGAAGGTTATCCAAAATTGCCGCAAAGAACCCGTTCGGAAGAAAAGGAACCGCGATAAGTACTACGGTGAGTATCAAAAAATATAAGTTGCTTATGTTTCTGTCCCGGTTGGCCATAGATTGGTTGCTCCGTTTGTTACTTTAAGAATATACTGCTGCCATCGGTCTCTATAAGGCCTTTTTTAAGAAGGCGTCCGACGGCTCTTTTGAATTCATTCTTGGACATGTCTGTCTTTATTCTGATAAGTTCGGAAGGTGATCTGTCGCCGAGATCGAGCCTGCCGCCGCTTTCTTTTATCAT
The DNA here is from genome assembly GCA_024694055.1 of Lachnospiraceae bacterium. GTDB lineage: Bacteria > Bacillota > Clostridia > Lachnospirales > Lachnospiraceae > Colinaster. The sequence goes on from JAILKC010000033.1 coordinate 3,791, forward strand.
ATCAAGCAGTCTGTCCGCGTCGATATCCATCTGGATATTGACTGTTTCTTTAAGGCTTAAGTCTATCTTACCATCCGGTTTGACGGCGGTTACCCTGGCTTGTACCTTATCCCCGACCTTAATGCTTCTGTTGGATTCACGTTTGGGGATAAGACCGTGATACTTATCATCTATGGCAACGAATATGCCGAAATTGTCACTTATCTCATATACGGTGCCGTGTACGGTATCACCGACAGATATGCCGGTCGCCGTATCCAGGTAGTGATATAACTTCATAGTAGCGCACAGGCGGTCGCTTTTGTCCTTATATAATGCTACGGGTATGGTCATGCCTTCCTTAAGCTCGCATGTCATCTCGCGAAAAGGCAGGAGCAGATCTTTTTCAAGTCCCCAGTTAAGGAATGCGCCAATCCGCCCAATCTGTGCCACGGTGCAAAGCCCCGTTTTGCCAAGTTCCATGGCAGGAGTCTTTCTGGTGGCTATGATCCTGTCATCACTGTCACGGTAGATGAAGACATCAAGAAGATCTCCGGTCTTTGCGCCCTGAGGTACCTGATTCGAAGGCAGGAGGACCTGATCTGCCGGATCATTTTCATCCGCAAGATACAGACCGAATCCCGTCTGCCTCATTACTTTCAGTTGTTTGGTGATCCCGATCTCCATGATACCTGCCTTTGGATCAAACGATCTCTGTTGTCTTATCTGATCATCTTATAATAGTGCATAATCGGGAAAATATCAATGCGGGCTCATTATTCCCGATTTCATTTTACGGATATGCGGATGCTTCCGGAAATATTGTCCGGAAGCATTATGAAAACCGGATTATGAAGGCAATAAAAACCTCAAAAGCCTTCGGGTGTAATGAAGTGCTTTTGAGGTTTATATCGCTCATACCTTGCAATGAAATGTTATAAAAGAGTTCCCTGGTGTGGAATTACTTTATAACAATTGAGCGTCCATGGGTAGCCATCTTCTTTAAAGCCTATATCATGACCGGAAAAAGGACTTGCCAGATCAGTAGCGCCACAGAATGGACAGTGATCGGGATAGTATACAGTCTGTCCATCTTCTGTGTATTCCCTCCATCCGCCGGATATATTCTTAAGTTCGTCATCACTTAATTCGACCATCGTAACTTTACTCTTGTCGATCTTAACAGTGTCTTTCATACTATACCTCCTTGCTGGGCTGTAATACATTCTCTTTATAGTTATACGATAAGTTCGTTCAAATGGACAAATTTTTTTTATCTGTTAAGGGAAACGATACAGTAGGGATCGCCTTCGGTATCGTTAAGTGCGATCGTAAGCCTGTCGCTGTCTCGGTAGATAACGGGGCATATCATATCTCCGAGATGCGCCTGCTTTTTATATACCGCGCGAAGGAGCCTGATATCAGGCAGGTCTCCGGCAAGGGCAGCGGCGTCATATGCAAGCTTGATATATTGGCCGTTGTTGACATGGCCGTTTGAATCAAGATGGGTATGGGATATGACAGTACCCGTTGGATTGGTTATGTTAACCGAGGAATCTTCGGGAAGGGAGATCTTGCGGGAGTTGTAGCTCATATCAAGCTTCTCCCCTATCGTGTAGGCGCTTACCATCTCGGGAGTGATCTTGCTGGGCCGCATGTTCTCCCAGTCCATAAGTGTCCAGAAGGAATTGGCTTTTATAAGATAACCCTTTTCGTCTTTAAGATAGAAGTTCCTCTCGCCGAAATATCCCTTGAATCCGTAGGGGTAAGTACCGACTGTCAGGCGCTGTCCATATACGGGCATCCTGTCAAATTCAAGTTCCCAGTAATTGATCACCCATACAAGATGTTTGGGTAAGAGATAATCAAAGCCTACTCCGACATCATCGGAGTGAAAACAGGAACAGTCCTGAAATGCATCTATAACGGCAGGCACGGTCATGATACGTCTGTCATCAGACTGACTGTATCCGACACGTATATCATATTCGTACATGTTGATCCTTTCGATTGTTCGTCATGCAGTCTGTTTTTCTACCGCTACAGTATAATCCAGCTGCTGGTTCTTTTGCAAGCGTATGATATACATGGCGGAAAAGAGAATACGGCGAAGGACTTGCAGGACGTGGGAAGAAAGAAACAAATGTGACAGTTTGGGTGATATTTTTCTATGGTAGGTTAATGTTGAATATGGTATTATTATGAAAGCGGTGAATAATGTATTGGGTACCGCATAATTGGGGAAACAGGAGGGTTACAGATTTATGAAACAGAAGAGTATCAGGGTTACACTTCTGACTATTATTGTGCCGCTTGTCATTGCGATATTCGCGAGCATCGGATTCTTTTCGGCCAGGCTTAACAGCATGAATGCCGATGACAAGGTGCTGTATTACGACAAGCTGTACAATATCAATGCAATGCTCATCGGGGCAGATCGAGACTTCTATCGTGCAATGCTGGCGGCCGACCAATATCATCTTCAGTATGAGATCCTTTCGGCATCAGATCTTGAAGAAAGAGCGAATATATACAAAGAGAACAAGCAGAGCGCACTGGAACAGGTGGAAGCGGCTGCTGCGATCGCCATGACGGATGAGAGTCTGTTCACGGGTACCACACTCGAAGACAGTGAGAATACTTTTTCAGATCATTATGACACCTTCGAATCTGATTTCGGCTTCTGGGATTCGATGTATGACATAGACGAGGACCGAGGATTCTGGAGCAACTACTGTGGACAGTTTGAGATCACAAGAGGTGTCCTCGGTGATATGATAGCGGTCACGGAAGTATGGGCTAACAGACAGGTTGAGACTCAGAAAGCCCGTGTGAAGTAAGTGATCGTACTTGCTGCGCTGCTGTTTGTTGTTATATCGGCTGTACTTATGGTGTTCGCTTTCCTTGTGATGAACAGCATCGTCAAAGTGATCAAAGAGATCGACGATTCCATCGCCAATATGTCCGACGGTGACTTCGTGTCCGAGGTGAAGGTCAACTCCAATATCAAAGAGTTCAATAACATCGCCGGTGCTACGGATTCCATGAGAGAGAAGGTAAAGGACGCACTTCTTAAGGTGGTGGGTCACGCGGATGCGGTCAATACCGGAGCGGATGTGACGGAAGACAGCATTACGAAGTCACGACGCACGACGGGAGACATATCTACGGCTATAGATGAAGTGGCAAATGGTGCCACTTCCATGGCACAGGATGTTCAGGATACGTCTTCGATCGCCGTTGATATGGGATATGCGGTCGGAAATGTTATAGATGCAGCCAATGCGAATCTGCAGAAGGGCCGTTCGGTATATGATGAGTCCATGAAGGTTCAGAGTAAACTTGAGGAGCTTAAGCGTGCCGATCAGGAGACCGACCGTATGGCAGGAGAAGTGGCCGAGTCGGTTAACGAGACAGCTCAGGTTGTTGAAGATATCAGTAATGCTGCCAAGGCTATCATCGGCATAGCACAGCAGACGAACCTGCTCGCACTCAATGCTTCCATCGAGGCAGCAAGAGCGGGTGATGCCGGAAGAGGTTTTGCGGTTGTTGCAGAGAACATCGGAGGGCTTGCCGCAGAGTCCAATCAGACTGCCGGACAGATCACAGAGATGCTTGGAAGGATAACGACCCTTTCAGACAGGAATAAAGAACTTACCAATAATATCAAGGAAGCCACATCCAAAGAGAATGTTGCTCTTGAAGAGATGTTTAATTCGTTTGATGGCATGCTTGTGATGCTTAAGGAGACTGAAGCCGGCAATAACAGTATCATGGAGCTTGCGGCTTCTCTTGATGACGCGAAGAATAAGATCACTACAGCGGTAGAGAGTCTTTCAAGCATATCCGAGGAGAATGCGGCATCCACACAGGAGACGAATTCTTCCGTTCAGCTGCTGAATGCCAATATGGAGAATATCGTTGCCGAGGCACAGAACCTGAAGGCGATCGCCACGGAGCTTAGAGCCAATATCGGATTCTTCAAGTTGGAATAGCGGATATTTTCCGAAATAAATATGGAATAATAAAAGAGACGTGATCGACGGACATGTGATACATATCCATTGAACACGTCTCTTTTGCCATGGGTATAAGCCATCAGATCCGCACATCAATATTGCCGCCAAGATCAGGGTTAACGCTCCCCTCCATGGCTGCACTGTCTATCATCTTGACGATGCCGGCTCCCTGGATCTCTTGCTGATCCATGGCATTACCCAGAACAGCAACGCTGACTTCGGATGCTGTCTTGATGCTGGCCATAGCCATTGATAATGCAGGAATATCCATAACGCTACCTCCTTGTATCCACGCCATGTCCCTGTGGGAACATGCCGCGACGTTAACGATTCTCTACAGTATTTATCGTACCATAGCCGACTTTTGTTTACAATAAAATTGTATTGTAATAGAATGTTTATATTATGAGTAAAAAAGCCAGGAATGAGATAGGCGGCAAGCCGGGCAATTTCATATTTCAGGCCGGAATACTGGCGGCAGCAGGCATAGTGGTGAGGATCATCGGCATACTTTACAGAAGCCCGCTCGTAGTCATTATCGGAGATGAAGGCAACGGTTACTACAATACCGCATATGCGATATATACCATCATTTTGCTCGTTTCTTCATACAGCATTCCTTCGGCCATATCCAAGGTGATCGCAGCCAGGCTCTCTCTTGGAGAGTACAGGAATGCCTACAGGCTGTTTATCGGCTCCATAGTATATGTTGTTATAGTCGGAGGCATAGGGAGTATTGTCTGCGGGGTGTTTGCCGACAGGCTCGTCGGTGCCAACTCGGCGGAAGTGCTTAAGATATTTGCTCCCACTATTTTTTTCTCAGGTCTATTGGGAAGCCTGCGCGGATTCTTCCAGGCGCATCATACCATGGTATACACTTCCTTTTCCCAGATCCTTGAACAGATATTCAATGCTGCGATAAGTATCGGAGCCGCTTTCATATTCGTAAAGATGCTTTCGGGCAGTGACGCCACATCCATCGCCATAGGGGGAGCCAAAGGCAGCGCCATAGGAACCGGCGCCGGTGTATTGGCCTCATTGGTGTTCATGTGTCTTGTTTATGTTTCCAATAAACCCCTTATCAAAAAACATCTTGAACAGGATAAGACTCCGGCCATCAGGATCATGAATTCGATAGACGTTGCCATGTCCATAATCGGAATGGTCACACCGGTTGTCTTAAGTACATGTATATATAATCTGAGCACGGTCATCAATCTTAAGATCTATCAGGGTACGGTAATGAATTACGGTGGTGTCAGTGAGGCTGTTGCAACCACCGGATACGGTCTGTTCTCCGGAAAAGCCATGCAGATAATCAACATTCCCATAGCCATAGCGACAGCTGTGTCATCAGCAATCATACCTGCCATAGCCAACTCTCATGAGAGGGGTGAAAAAGAAGGTGAGTATTATAAGATATCTCATGCCATGAGAGTGACCATGATGATAGCCATACCTTCGGCGGTGGGATTATTCGTTCTGTCCGAGCCGATCACAATATTGCTTTATCCTCAGAAGTCTTCATATATTATGGTATCGCATCTTATAAAAGCATTAAGCATAACTGTAGTATTCTACTGTGTCTCAACACTCAGCAACGCTATATTGCAGGGCACTGGTAATGTCAGTGTTCCTGTGAAGAATGCACTGATAGCGCTGATAGCTCAGACAGGAGTGCTGGTGCTTCTATTAAGGGTCACAAGCCTGGATCTCTATGCGCTCTGTCTTGCGGCAGTAACATATTCACTGCTTATGTGCATACTAAATTCGGTGGCCATAAGGAACAGGCTCGGTTATGTTCAGGAATACAGGAATACTTTCCTTATGCCCTTTGTTGCATCCGCCATGATGGGATTATGTGCGGGGGGATGCAATATGCTCATCACGCATCTTTTGCATGAAAAGAAAGGATCGATGGATATGATAAGAGGATGGGACAATATTCTTCGCCTTGTGGTGAGCATCATTGTGGCTGTACTCGTATACGGTGTATTGATGTTGGGTCTCGGGATAATAAGTGAAGAGGAGATCACGTCAATCCCGGGAGGAAGAAAGATCGCTCCGGTACTTAAGAGATGCAGACTTCTAAGATAGTGTTTATGGGCGTTTTTCGTCCGACCGTTACGCGACGACGGAGTGTGTTTCACAGAACAAAAGAGTAGATTTTTTGACGTATAAGTTGTAGAATGACATGAAGTAGTAAGTATGAGGTGAGAATCGGATGCATCGTTGCAGATTGAGATATATGGCTGTGATAGCGGCTCTGACAATGGTCATGAGCATGATGACCGGATGCGATACGTCTGCCATAGCTCCAACTTCCGGAGTGGTCAAGTCCCAGGAAGAGGAAGAGCAGATACAGCAGGCTGCTGCACAGGAAGAAGCGGATAAGTCTTCTGAGGATGTTGCGGATCAGTCTTCAGAAGAGGAAGTTCAGGATGAAAGCACAGCGCAGGATTCCGGTGAAGACAGTGAAGAGATACCTGTATTCAGATCACTTTTCACGGGAGATGAGATCACATACAACTGGCTTGATCACAGACCGCTTGCTGTAATGCTTAACAATATAGAAGCCGGCTGTCCCCAGTCGGGCATAGAGGAGGCTTCCATCGTGTATGAGTGTCCCGTGGAGGGACGTATCACGCGATTGATGGGTATATTTGAGAAATATGAAGAGATACCCAAGATCGGTTCGGTACGAAGCAGCAGAGACTATTTCGTATACTACGCCATGGAGTATGATGCCATATATGCGCATTTCGGACAGGCGACCGCTTATGTGGGAGATCTTCTTAATTCCGATGCCGTTGACAACATTTCGGGTGCGGTTGCCGGAATAGATGTTCCTGCCACGAACGCATTTTACAGAAGCTCAGACAGAAAGGCTCCTCACAATGTATATATAAGTAATGAGGGACTTATTGAGGACAGGGACAAGCTTGGCTACAGGACCACGTTAAGGCTCGGATTCGTACAAAAGTTCCTTTATCCCGAACTCGGTGAAAGAGTGACCTATGATGATATGCCTGATGCGACCGTACTGTATCCCGGTGGCAAGTCATCCGGAGCTGCCAACGGATTCTCAAGAGTACAGGCAAGATTTGAATATAATCCTGAGGATCATAAGTATTACAGATTCCAGTACGGCGGCCCACACATAGACGGTGAGACGGGCAATCAGCTTAAGTACGACAATGTTGTGTTCCAGTATGTTGACGGAATTGTCAGAGACAGTCATGACTACCTGGGCTTCGGCGCGCTCGGATGCGATAACAATAACTGTAAGATCTTTACATCGGGAAAGGTGATCGAAGGAACATGGACCAGGGATGACATGCTTGGACCTGCCAAGTACTATGATAAAGACGGCAATGAGATCATGGTCAATTACGGTAAGACATGGGTGTGCACAATCTGGAATGATTATGCGGATGATGTTGTCATAGAATAGATTTCGGGAGGAGATTGAATTGAAAGGTTTGCTTCGAAGTTTTGTAATGGCGTTTTCCAAATATTCCATAAGCCCCAAATCGGCATATGAGAGAAACAAGGAGAACTGTTCTTATATAATGCTGTTCCTGCCGCTCATCGGCATCATTATCTGTGCCATCATAAACAGGTGGGCGGTCCTGTACCCTTATGCATGTGATTTTCCCGTGCTTCCGGCAGTGGTGTGCAGTGTTGTACCCATCATCCTGTCGGCCGGTGTCCATCTTGAGGGATTCGTACGTACCACCGACGCTATCAGTTCCCACAAATCAAAAGAAGATAAGCTTCATATAATAGGTGTGGATGCTCACGGTGGATATTCATCCATGATAGTGGCCATCTGTATATTCCTTATATCCATAGGTATATGGAGTGAGATGCCCATCGACGGGATCTTTGTGGTAGCTTTCGGATATGTGATCTCGAGGGCACTTTTTGCAATATCGGTGCTTACCGTTAAGCATGCTTCAACCGCCAACGGTAAGATAGACTGCTATGTTCCGGACAGTAAGATATCTTTGTGGATACAGGTGCTTATCAACATAGGCTACATTCTTGTAAGCGCATATCTTATGATCAAGATAGCCGGCACATTCAGTACACCGCGTCCGTCGGTCGCGATAGCCTGTCTCATAGGAGCGGCCATCACTTATATCTTCTACATTGCGGTAAGCCTAAGACATTTTGGAGGCATCACGGAAGAGACGGGCGGATTCTTTGTTGTATTGTGTGAACTGGTGATACCGATCGCTGCACTTACGATATTCAAAAGCCCTATATGATACGGACATACACATAAGTATAAAAGACAGTGTGAATAATGCAGATGCATTACACACGATCATTTCGGAATGGAGATATAATGCTTGCACAGAAATATATAGATATGCTTAATAAGAAGTCGGTCATAAGGGAACTGTCAGAGTATGCGGTTGCCAGAGGCAGGGAGATAGGTTATGAGAATGTATTTGATTACACTCTCGGCAATCCTTCGGTTCCCGTACCTGATTCATATAATGAAAGTATCGTCAGACTGACAAAGGAAAAATCCGGCATGGATCTTCACGGTTACAGCCAGAGTCTTGGCATACGTGAGGTGAGAACGGCAGTGGCTGAATCGCTTAACAGAAGATTCGGTATGAACTACACTACGGATCATATCTTCATGACCAGCGGAGCTGCAGGTGCCATCGCTCATGCAGTGAGACTTGTGACGGTGACGGGAGATGAAGTGATCACGTTTGCTCCTTTCTTCCCCGAGTACAGACCCTATGTTGAGCATTCGGGAGCGGTGCTTAAGATCGTACCTCCGGATACGTCTTCTTTCCAGATCAATTTTGATGCTTTCGAGAGCATGATCAATGAGAAGACGATGGCCGTCCTGATCAATACGCCCAACAATCCCTCAGGTATAGTATATTCTACCGATACGATCAAAAAGCTTGCATCCATACTTACCGACAAGAGTAAGGAGTTCGGACATATCATATACCTTATATCTGATGAGCCGTACAGAGAGATAGTATTTACCGGAGTGGATGCTCCGTTCGTGGCATCATTCTATGATGCGACCATTACGTGTTATTCGTTCTCCAAATCATTGTCGGTTCCCGGAGACAGGATCGGATATGTTGCGATCAATCCGGCATGTCCCGACGCAAAGATGATGATAGTCATGTGCGGACAGATATCAAGAGGTATAGGACACAACTGTCCGTCAGCCATCATACAGTGGGCCGTATCAGAGAATCTTGATATAACGGCAGACATCTCTGTCTACGAGAAAAACATGAACATTCTTTATGATGAACTTGTGAATCTCGGATTCGAAGTTGTCAAGCCCGGAGGAACATTCTACATATTCCCCAAGGCACTTGAGGATGATGCCGTTGCTTTCTGCAGTAAAGGAAAAGAGTATGATTTCATCGGGGTTCCGGCTGATTCATTCGGATGTCCGGGATACTTCAGACTGGCTTATTGTATAGAGACTGAGAAGGTTATGAGATCGCTCGAAGCCCTGAGAAAGTTCGTAAAAGAGCAGTATTGATCGGTGTTTTGTACAATATATGACACGTGTGTCATATGGCAATATATACAAAAAACCCCGTAAAACCGTTGATATTTTCGGCTTGGTACTATTGACACCCTATACAAAAAGAAGTAAACTCACTTTTAAGAACACACGCAAAAGCTGTGTTTATTGTGTAATTTTTTTGTGTGTATAGATATTGACGATGGAAGGGAGACACATATGGCAATCGAGAAGGTTAAAGCTACTTTGAACAAAGACGCAGCACCTGTTAAGGCTACTGCTACCGTTAAGGTGGATGCACTTAAGACAGATGTTAAGACTGAAGTAAAGCCTGAGGTTAAGGCTGAGGTTAAGAAGCCTGTAGCTAAGAAGGCAGCTGCAAAGAAGCCTGCAGCTAAGAAGACCGCTGCTGCAAAGAAGACAACAGCAAAGAAGGCTACTGCTACAAAGGCAGCTGCAGCAAAGACTGCTACAGCAAAGAAGCCCGCTGCTAAGAAGCCTGCAGCTAAGAAGACTGTTGCAGCAAAGAAGGTTGATATCAAGACAAAGGTTGTTCTTCAGTTTGGTGATGATCAGTCATACACAGAGGCAGATCTTGTAAAGATCGCCAAGGACGTATGGAAGTATGATCTTGGCAAGAAGGTTGCTGATTTCAAGTCAGTTGATCTTTATGTTAAGCCTTTCGAGCACAAGGCATATTATGTTATCAACGGTGATGTAGCAGGCGACTTCAACATCTGATCGACCGTTTAAAGCAAATGACAGGATCCGCACTTTTGGGTGCGGATCTTTTTTGTATGTGAAATGATATTTCCCATACAAAAAAGACTCCGCTTAGGATGCGCACTCGCGCGTAAGGAAATATGTTGCTTAAGCAACCGCGCTCGGCGCCGGAGTTTCGCAAGCGAAATATTGCCCTATCGAAAATTCTTCGAATTTTCCATTGGGCAATGTATGCTCCGCAATAGATGCGCACTCGCGCGTAAGGAAATATGTTGCTTAAGCAACCGCGCTCGGCGCCGGAGTTTCGCAAGCGAAA
>JAILKC010000036.1 GCA_024694055.1 Lachnospiraceae bacterium
GTTCTCATCCATAATGAATACCTCCCGAGAAATATTCTGCTGATCTATGTTTGTACTATAATATCACAGGATTTGTCACAAAACAAGCACAGACGTCCTCACAAGCTACTTAAGTTGTCTGTCCTATAACCATGTTCCCCCCACGTAATCCTGATCGTTGATCGCGCTCAAAAGGAAAAACCCAGCAGACTCCTGTTACTTGTTTATCATGAGTCCCGACTGCAGGATCTGGATATAAGACGAAATATTAAGTTCATTCATCGATCCATATCTCCCTTCACTTGCCACGGAAAAACACTGGCAAAACCGAGGCAAAACCGAGGCAAATACTTTTTCTCCTCAATCCCTTATCATATAGCTGCGGTTGGGGGGAGAAGAACACGGCATAGATAGCTAATAATTAGTATACCATGTCATCAAGCAAAAATCTATGCTTTTGAAAGAAAATATACGTTTTCGCGTAATTTCTTTTCTCAACCCGCAAATAGCATGGTCCCCGGCATGTCAACGGGGACGGTTCTCTTTGACAACTTTCAGGCCTTTTGAATGACGCCCCGGTTGATCCCTGTCAGGCGTTCCAACTGCCTGACCGACAGCCCTTTGCTTTTCAGCTTTCTGAGCGCGGCGTCCCTCTGTCTGCGGTCATAGCTCTGCAAAGCCGTTCCGCTCTCGATCCGGAGACTCTTTCGGATGACGTCTTTTGCCCACTCGTCGTCCCGCCCGACCGCTTCATACTCCATACAGTCGTCGTCCTTTCGCTCTGCAAGAAAAGCGGCGTATTCCTCCCGGTCGCCGATCAGCTCACAGAGAAGCGACGTGTCGACAAAAGAACCGGCTTCCCCATACCGGGAAACGCTGCTCCATTCATAATCGGCAGCGGGGCCGAGCCCCGCTTTTTCCGGATTTATCAGGATATAGCGGAAAACGGCAAGGAGATCACCCTCGTCCTCTACGGCCTCGCTGAGGTATCGGTCCTGAAACAGGTGTCCGCTTCTCTCGTATTTCCGGTTGTAATAGTGGGCGTAACTGACGCCCAGCTTTTTCATCAGGAGCGGCGTCTTCCCTTCGCGGTCATAGACGAGGAGGTGAACGTGGTTCTCCATCAGGCAATAGGCAAGGACGTGAACGCCGGTCTCTCTGCAGAACCGCTCCAGGACCGACAGGAAGAACAGCCGATCCTCCCGATCCTCAAACAGGATCTGCTTTCCGATCCCCCGGACGATCAGGTGAAGATAACCGGATTCGCTGAGCTGTCTTGCCTGCCTGGACACGATGCTCCCCCCTTTCTGCTGTGCCCGATTATACGCCGCGGAAGAAAAGTTGTCAACGAGAACCGTCCCCGCTGACACTACTTTCTTCTGGCTTCCCTGTGAAAAAAGAATCCAAGATTGATCAGGACTTCCCTCCGCTCTTCCATTCATCACGAGTAATCAAACAAGTATACTCTCCTGATATTTTCCCCGTTCGCGGGTATGTACGGATGCCTTTATCATTGATACACTTCATTCCGATCTTGCGCATCACTGCAAATGAGGCCGCATTATTGATGTCACACTGTGCATACACCTTATCTATTCCCAGATTTTCAAAAGCAAATCCAAGGACCGCGGCGGCAGCCTCTGAAGCATATCCTTTCTTTCTGTATTTCTTATTAATGATCCATCCGAGAGTAGCGTAAGATCTGTCTTCACTATGTCCGAGATCACAATCACATCCCCCGATGATCTTTCCGTCCAAAAGGATCACAAATTCAAAGTTCGTCTGATCTTTTAAGTTCCATTCTTCTGCGTTCTTTTTGACAAAATCGACGGTTTCTTCAAAAGTGTCATTTGGCAGCCAATACATCATGGTAAGTTCTTTATCACCGGCATATTCATGTACCTCTTTTTCATCACCTATACGAATCGATCTGATTATCAAACGTTTTGTTTTTATTTCCATTTCATTTCCCTTATTCTTGCCCTTACCGGGATTCCTTTTGTGCATCTTTGATCCTGTAATAGTCTTCGGCATCTATCCCAATCTGTATATACTCCTTTGCATACCTTACCCGTTCAAGGAGCGTTGCGACTTCAACATGAACGGTATTTCCAAACATATCGCAGGGACAGATCCTCTTAAGCTCATAGCCTCCTTCGCACAGCAATTTAAGATCTCTGGCAAGAGTTGCACTGTCGCAACTTACATATACGATACGCTTGGGATTCATCTTAAGCATTGTATTGATACACAGTTCATCGCATCCTTTGCGTGGTGGATCAACCACTATCACATCCGGATGAGTCATTTCATAAGCGACCACATCATCCGGTCTGTCCGCTGAACCGGTCCAGATCCTGTCTATCACTTCCTCTGCCTTGCCCACATAAAACTCGACGTTGGTTATTCCGTTGAGTTTTGCATTATCTACAGCATCTTCTATCGCTCTTGGAACTATCTCCACACCGTAGACCTTCCCTGCATCTCTTGCAAGAAAGAGGGATATTGTTCCAATACCGCAATACAGATCCCATACTGTCTCTTTACCGGTAAGGCCTGCATACGACAGAGCTTTTTCATACAGTTTCCTTGTCTGAACAGGATTAACCTGGTAGAAAGAAAGAGGAGATATCTTAAAAGCGAGATCACCTATAGAATCGGATATCGTCTCGCTTCCATATATTGTCACATAATCATCACCCATTATGACATTAGTGTCATCAGTGTTTACGCTGTAAGATATGCTCGTCATGCCGGGCACTTTTCTTAATTCTTCAACAAGCGAATCTGTCTCCCTCAGCCTGTCATCATTTATTACCAGACAGACCATGATCTCACCGGTAGCAAACCCTTTTCTGATAAGAGCATGGCGAACTACTCCGGTACCTGCAGTCTCATCATAAGCCGAAGTATCTGTTCGCCTCATCCAATCAAGCACAATCTTCAGTATCTGCTTATTCTCTTCACAACCCAACAAACAATCATTTACGGGGATTATGGAATGAGTTCTTCCTGCATAGAATCCCGCCGTAAGTTCACCGTTTCTGTCATATCCGATAGGATACTGAGCCTTATTACGATATCTGAAAGGGTCATTCTCCATGCGGATTATTGGCTCAGCGATACTCTCTATATATTCTTTTTCAAAGCCACCTAACCGTACAAGATTGTTTATCACTTTACTCTCTTTATATTCAAGCTGTCTCTCATACGTCATCTCCTGCAATTGACATCCGCCACAGGATCTTGCAACAGGACATCTCGGATCTGTTCTGTACGGCGAACGCACGATTACATCATCAAGATGCGCATATGCATATCCTTTCTTGGCTTTCATAATGCTGCATTTCACGGTATCTCCGATAACGGCATCTTTTATAAAAAGGGTATAGCCATCTAACTTGCCTATACCCTCTCCTCCGATTCCGATATCAGTGATAACCACTTCGAGCACATCGCCTTTTTTATACATGCGATCTTTCATATCAGTCTTCCCTTGTGACACATCTGTCATGTTTCAAAAAGCACATCATATGCTTTCTACTCCAATCTGGTCCCTCTTATATTTGAATCAAGCAACTTATTAAAGCCCTGCCATTCTCCCGGATTGATACTCTTATCAAGCAATTCCGTAAACGTCTCCATCTTAGCATCAATATCATCCGCAAAATTCAATGCCATTGCTTCTATAAGCGCAGGTTTTTTAGGCGATCCGAATTCAAACTCCCCGTGATGAGCCAATATACAATGCTTAAGTTCGCTTAGCAGTACGGGTGGAAAGCCTTCAATACTACGTGCCTTCTCCCCTACCATCTCTGCACCCATCACTATATGTCCGATCAGACCACCATCATCCGTATAATCATTATCCGGATATGGAGAAAGTTCTTTTGTCTTACCTATATCATGACATAACGCTGCCGTCACCAAAAGATCCCTGTCAAGCTTGGGGTATTGAGATGCAAAAAAAATGCAGTTCTTGGTAACACTGAGTGTATGTTCCAAGAGTCCTCCGACAAATGCGTGATGAACAGTTTTGGCTGCCGATGAGAACTTGAATCTTCTGATAAAATCGACATCTTCAACAAAAAAGGCCTGCAAAAGCTTCTTAAGATAAGGATTCGTAGTGCGATTGATGATCTCTAAGAGTTCAGCATACATAGAGTCCACGTTTTTAGAAGTGACGGGAAGATAATCCGCCGGATCATACTCTCCTTCAGATGCCACCCTGGCGCGTTTGACGCTGACCTGTAGCGCTCCGTTAAATGAGCTTACATCACCGACTATTTCCACATAGTCCTTTTCACTGAACTCATCTATTCCCGCACTGTTAGGCTCCCATACTTTTGCATCTATAATCCCTGTCTTATCCTGCAGGGTAACATTCAGATAACTCTTTCCATTCTTGGTCACAGCTGATGATCTGTTCTTAATAAGGTATATATCGCCTACCCTGCTGCCTTCCGTGAGGTCTTTAATGTATCTCATTTTGCTTCCTCCAAAGTCACCTCCAGGGTGATCTCTCTGTATTCTTCTCCCGACTGTCTGAGCAAGCTGACAAACACCACGCTCTCCGGTGCCTTACCATCCAGATAATCCGTGTAATCCGAAAACTTGGTGATCTCGGTATCATCTATACTGACTATCACATCACCGCTTTGAATACCTGCATTCATAGCAGGTGAATCCATGACTATTCCAGTAACATACGCTCCGTACGGAACACCCCACATCTCATTTGCTTCTCTTGATACATCGAATCCATTGATACCAAGATATGCCTTGGAGCGTCCATTGGACATACGCTCTATAGTCTGCTTCAGGTCGGATATAGCCAATGCGCTTATGATATTCTCCATATCCTCCTCATTGTAGCTTTGGTCTATAATACCCAGTACTTCACCGCTTAAGTTAACCAATATTCCGGTTGCATCCATGCTTCCGTATATATCAGTTGTCAATCGCTCATAATTCTGATCTGATTTGCTTATGATATTGCCCTTTGACGTGATCATACCATATCCGACAGATTCTGAATTGCTATAGGGCCGCCCTATTGCTATCACAGGTATTCCTATTATTCCTGATGATCTTGAACTTCCAAGCATGGCAGGCACCAATTTATCCACCAGTTCCGCATCCAGATCAGCTATCTGAACAGCAACTACAGACAGTCCGGTATTGGAATCAGAACCTTTGACGGTTCCTGTAGCAACTGTACTGTCATTAAAAGTAATGTATAATGTCTCTGCTTGTTCTATAGCCTCACTTCTGCACAGAATAAGCAATTCACGTCCGTTATTGGCTACATACAAGCCCGACGAATTACCCTTATTCTCGTACTGATTATTGAACCAGTCCGTATCCTGATTGACACTGGTGACAGTCACCATGGATCTTCTTACTTCCATGGCTACCCTGTACATATTGTTATACTGTTGCTTATACATATCGATTGGATCGATAGTTTCCGTCTTCTCTATGATCTGTATAGAGGGCTCCGGCTGTTCTTCCTCAAGCATCATGTCTTCAGGACTGATCTCATCTGCGGTATCACCAGGTATTTCTACGATCTCAGGCTCTTCTTCAGGATGAAGGATATTGGAAAAGACCGGCTCCAGAACCAAAAATGTAATGCATGCCAACACACCAAATATCACGGCCATGGATGCCGTGATAATTGTTCGTCTGAGCAACTTCCTTCTGTTAAGAGGTCGCTGTTTGACTTTTTCCTGTATGTTCTTAAATTCCGTACTGTTATCTATATCCGCCACTGTATTCTCACTGTAATCTGCTGATAAACGACTCAATCCTGCCCAGAGCTTCCTTTAATGCCTCCATGGAATATGCATAAGAGATACGAAGGAATCCTTCTCCGCTGTCTCCGAATGCCGTACCCGGAACAACTGCCACCTTCTCCTCCATGAGGAGTCTTGTAGCAAATTCATCACTTGTCATCCCGAATTTCTTGATACACGGGAAGATGTAGAATGCTCCAAAAGGCTCAAAGCACGGAAGATCAAGTCTCTTAAACGTATTGATAAGGAATCTTCTGCGCTGATTATATGCATCTCTCATCTCTGCCACATCATCATCACCGTTACGAAGTGCCTCTATAGCCGCATACTGGCTGGTAGTGGGAGCACACATAATAGCGTACTGATGGATCTTCGTCATCTGGGATATGATCTCTTTAGGACCGCATGCATATCCGAGTCTCCAACCCGTCATGGCATATGCTTTTGAAAAACCATTGATGAGGATCGTGCGTTCCTTCATACCCGGAAGTGAAGCGATACTTACATGGCCACTATCCGTATAAGTCAGTTCAGCATATATCTCATCCGACAATACATATATGTCATTCTCTATGATAATAGGCAAAAGTGCTTCGAGATCCTTCAGTTCCATAACCGCACCCGTAGGGTTATTCGGGAAAGGAAGCACAAGGATCTTGGTCTTGTCCGTAATCGCAGCCTTAAGTTCCTCTGCCGTAAGTCTGAAGTCATTCTCAGCCTTAAGGTCTATTATCACAGGCGTAGCTCCGGCAAGTCTGGCACAGGGCTCATAAGATACATAACTGGGTTGTGGTATGATGACTTCATCCCCGGGATTGATCATAGCACGAAATGCCATATCAATACCTTCCGAACCTCCGACTGTAATAAGTATCTCTTCATTGGGCTTATATTCCACGTTATACTTGCGTCCGATATATGCCGCAATCTCTTTTCTTAAATCCATCAATCCGGAATTGGATGTATAGAATGTGCGACCCTTCTCAAGTGAGAATATACCCTCTTCACGTATATGCCACGGGGTGTCAAAGTCCGGCTCACCGACTCCGAGAGATATGGCATCGGGCATCTCACTGACAACGTCAAAAAATTTTCTGATCCCTGACGGCTTAAGTGCGACCGTCGTCTTCGATAGCAAATCTCTCATAATACAAATTTCTCTCTTTCGTCTTTATTCTTCTTAGCCAATATTGTTCCATGATCCTTGTACTTCTTAAGCACAAAATGCGTGGCAGTACCCACTACCGAATCAAGAGTGGAAAGCTTATCGGATACAAAACTTGCAACTTCCTTAAGCGTCTTACCTTCCATATTGACCAACAGATCATAACCGCTCGACATCAGATATACTGCCTGAACCTCGGGATAGTTGTATATCCTCTCAGCTATGACATCAAAGCCCTGTCCCCTCTGAGGTGTAACAGTCACTTCTATAAGCGCCGAAACAGTCTCTATTGACGTCTTCTCCCAGTCTATAAGTGTGTGATATCCGCAGATAACACCTTCTTCCTCCATAGCCTTAATCTCATTCGCGACATCTATCTCTGTGGCGCCTATTCTTATCGCCAATTCATCTACACCTATTCTGCTGTTCTTCTCAAGTACTCTAAGAATCTGTTCTCTCATCGTCAATCCTCCGTGTCGGACTGCTTATGTCCGCTTTTGCCATTATAACATAAAACACCAACTTGTTCATCCTGTGTCGGTTCTTCCAGAAAGCGCCTCTCATCACCTGATAAGATCACCCTGTCTTTACCCTCGCAAAAATGTCCGATTTGGGTAGCTGGTATATCTTCTTTATGAAGTCTCTCTACCAAACCATCAGAGTCCGCAGTAGCGATCAGTAACGCTCCATCACTCCTAAGCTTATATGGATTGATATCATATACCTCACTTAACTCTATCGTCTCCTGCCTTACGGGTATCGACTTTAGATCGATCTCAAGTCCCATATCCACTCTGTCTGCAAGTTTCCACAGGGCAGCAAATACGCCTCCGTCACCACAGGCATACATATATGTATCCCCATGCTCATGCGCTATGTTTGCCTCATTCCTGATGCAGATAAACTGTTCAAGATCCAACGCATTCTCTAATATAAAAGAGGGATATCTTTCTGTCGGGAGTTTGCCATTCTCTGAAGCGATCCAAACCGTCCCCGACAATGCCATCCATTTGGTCATCACTATTGCCGTTCCGGGTTTTATTGTCGTTTTCTCACATATTCCATATACTCTTTTTCCGGCCACTGTCACTGTCACTATGGGACAGGCAAGTCCTTCTACTGATTCCGTATGTCCACCATTAATATTAAGTCCATGCTCTTTGACAGCTTTACGGAGCGTCTGAAGTATCTCTTTTAATCTCTTTTCTCTCATTGAGACGGGCATTGTGATACTCATTGACACTTCTGTCGGTTCATAACCGTTTTGTACGCATCTGTTTACCGCCCGAATAAGTGCGTGCGCACCGCATTCCGGTTTGCTCTCATTGGCTACATATCCGGTAAAAAGAGCGCAGTCCGTCGCTCGGGCTGCGCTTTTTACATCGATGGTTTTAAGTATTGATCTTTTAATTATATTTTCTGATATCTTACCTGTTTTCATATAATGATCATATCCGTATTCAATACCACATCAAGGATTCACCTCTGTCGGAACAAGGGTCGCTGCTGCCGCCCATGCTCCCGCTATGCTTCTGGCATAATCTATGCTGCCAGTGGCAATCGCCTCCTGAATTTGAGCGACTGCATCGGGATTGTTGGAAGAAGTTCCGATAACAGCTGTCCTGGGAACACTGTTGTAAGTGCTGGAGTTAAACACTTCCCTGCTTACTTCCACTCCGTTCTCTTTTACTATCTTGATAAGCTGCGCTTTATATCCTGTATGAGCCGATTGTACTGAAGAATACCCTACAGGATATGCACTCGAAGGCACAATCTTCTCTCCCTCCGGAACGACAGTGCTTAAGATATTGGTCTCAAACTCGACGCTCCTGCTGTCAGGTCTTGTCTCTTTACCATATATATTGAATATTATTCTCTTCTCATCCGTAGTATATCCCTCTATAAATACGGGATAGTCGGTATTATTGACAAATCTGAAATCCTTACCGGATGACTCTGATATGGCAGCATCCTGCGACACAGGAACATACGTTACAACCATCGAGTGATTATTGCGCTCCGTAACCTCAAGTTCCGCCCTTATAACCGCGTTGTACAATGTCGTCGATACCTGACAGATGCCACCACCAAGGCTGTCAACCACCAATCCGTTAACATACGATCCCGCCATATGATAACCGTTCTCTTCCGTAAATGGCTTAATGTGGTCGTACATTGAGAACTCATCACCGGGATATAAAGTAGTTCCGTTAACAAGTCTGCAGCCATTCCTTACATTAGCCGAACGATCGGCACCTGATGTACTGAAACTTGTAGAGAATGTCGCTAAAAGGTCTTTTACCTGCGACAGATCTTCTTCTGTACCCTTCGGCTTGTCTATGATAATGGGAAGTTCTATCTCACACCCCGTGCCACTCCAATTATTCCTTAAAAAGTCAGAAATATAGCTTACGGCACTGTCTTGATCAACTATCGCGCCTTCTGACCCAGGAACGATACTGAACCCATCAGAAGTCTTCTCCATCGTAGCATCTACGGCATAATGATCGAACACGCTACACTGCTCTTCCACAAAAGATCTTATGGCGCCTTCAGATACAGAGTATTCAAGCGGAAGCTTAATACCATCTTTGGCTATATCCTTCCTATCCTTATATCTCTGGATGATATTGCCTCTGTTGCCATATGAAGCAGCTTCATCGGTAGTCTCAGGATTGGCCCAGTCAAGACCTACATCACCGGGGTGAAGTACCACACTCTCATTATCCACGCAATAAACTGTGATCTCAGCAGCCTTTCTGTCCTCAAGCTTGCTCTTGATGAGTTTCTTTGCTTCGGAAGATGAAAGCCCTGATACATCGATATCTCCTATAGTGATGCCATTTGCTATCACAGAGCCTTCCGGCACTTTGGAAGCCGCATTAACGTGCAATACGTCCAAAGAAAACAGCGACAGACTTACCGCTATGAAAATTGTAAGGTTAAATACAAATCTCTTCATATTGTAAATAAGCACTATTATATGTTATATTAAAGCGGCAGCGACGACCCCACCTATCATGGCAATAACAAGTATCGCTATGATTATGGTTGACATAATTCTTCGCTTTTTATTGTTCATATTGAACATATATTGCCTCCATATTTTGGTTAAAATGCACAGAACTTTTCTATAGAGGATTATATATGAATATACTGTCTTTGACAAGCAGATTTCCCATATTCTTTACATTTGTCTTACTCTCAATCATCTTCATGCTCAACATCAGAAGATCGAATAAAAGGATCAAAAAAAATCGTGAAGAATTCTGGGCAAAAGAGATACGAGCCAACAGCGTACGACGTAAGCCTCTCGATAATGTCGACTTTATCAAGATACCATATGAAGAGCTCCCAATGGATACCGATTCAGATGACGAGATCATAGCCGAATGCGTCAAGCAGCTTAATGAGTTAAATGGTGAACCTATTGCCAATTTCACCGGTATTACCAATACCGATCTTAAGCTTGAGTATGGTGCTCCCAACATCACGACCCTGTCCCGTGCCGATTCCAACTTCACCATACTGGTCCGTACGCTTCAGAATCTGGGAGACAGGCTTCATACTCTCGGTCGAGACGATGATGCTCTTACCGTACTTGAATATGCCATCCGAATCAGAAGTGACATAAGCGCAACCTATTATCTTGCAGGTCAGTTGTACTCCGAAAAAGGAGACACAGCCAAGATCGCATGGCTTAAACGTAATGCCGAAGCACTTAATACCATTATGGTCACACCTATACTTCGTAAGCTCAATGATACCTATCCTGATATCCCGGCATATTGATCACTTATTCTTTGAAGGACAATACTCTTGCAAAAAACAGTGTTCGCAATCAGGATTTACAGCTTTACATATTGTTCTTCCAAGAGTGATGATATGCATATTCCATAATATCCAATGATCCCTTGGCAGTTTCTTCATCAGATCATACTCAATCTTTTCGGGATCTGTCTCTTTAGTAATTCCAAGCTTATAAGATATCCTCTTAACATGGGTATCAACAACTATACTTGGTATACCATATACATTACCTCTTATAACATTTGCGGTCTTTCTCCCTACACCCGGAAGCCTTATAAGCTTATTGATATCTTCAGGGACTTCTCCATTATACTCATCCCGTAACATCTGACAGCATGCAATGATATTCTTGGCCTTGTTATGGTAAAATCCTGTGGATTTAATATCCTTTTCAAGTTCTGTAAGCGATGCCTGCGCGAACGAATCAATACTCGGATATTTCTTAAAAAGATCCTTAGTGACAATATTCACTCTCGCATCCGTACACTGAGCACTGAGTATTGTGGCTATAAGAAGCTGCCATGCATTCTCATGATCCAGATAGCACAATGGATCTGTACCGTATTCTTCGTCAAGTTGACATAATATTTTATCTGTTCTCTCCTTAAGTTTCATTCGAACACCTCGTTGTTCTTCACTTCTTTCGCTTACTTCATTCTATCCTTATTCCGATATAAAGTATATCCCCCGACGACCAATAGATCTTCGGGGGATTATTGTCTTATCCATATCTATATAAATAGTGGATATGATCTAACAGTTTACATAACTGCTTCAACTTCTACTGTTCCCTGTCCTGCTTCGTATGGAATCAGTGTTCCTTCTATCGCCTTGCCATTAACTGTCATACTCTTAATACCCTTCTGACTGCCGGCAGCATTATTGACATGGATCTTGTAGATGTTACCACGGAAATGTCTGGTAATAGTCATCTCCTTAATGGTATCCGGTATACAAGGATCTACGATAAGTCCGTCAAGATGAGGTCTTACACCAAGGATATGCTGTGATACATTGGTAAATGTCCATGCAGCTGTACCTGTAAGCCAGCTGTTCTTAGCTTCTCCGAAGTTGGCAGCATCCTTACCTGCTATCATCTGTGCATACGCGTAAGGCTCTGCACGATGTATATCTGAAATGTCCTCAGTATATGCCGGACATGTCTTCTTATAGATCTCAAATGCTCTGTTGCCTCGGCCTATAACAGTCTCTGCTATAGATATCCAGGGATTGTTATGGCAGAAGATACCTGCGTTTTCCTTATATCCCGGCGGATATGAACTGATCTCACCAAGTTCGAGATGGTATGTCTGATAAGCGGGCTGATGAAGTACGATACCGTACTTGGTATCCAAACGCTCCTTGACACTGTCAAGTGCCTTCTTGGCAAGTCCTTCTTCCACTCCGATACCTGCCATTACGCACATTCCCTGAGGCTCAATGAAGATTTGACCTTCCTTACATACCTTGGAACCCACAGGATTGCTGTTGGCATCATAAGCTCTTACAAACCATTCTCCGTCCCAGCCTGCAGTCGTAACAGCCTTGTACATCTCTGCAACCTTTGCTCTTACTGAAGCGGCTTCATCCTTTAAGCCTACATGATCACACAGATCTGCATATTCATTACCGTACTTAACGTACATACCTGCAATAAATACAGACTCTGCAACAGGTCCTTCGCTGGGACCCGTAGTCTGGAAGCTCTCACCGGGTGTATCTGAGAAGCAGTTAAGGTTAAGACAGTCATTCCAGTCCGCTCGTCCGATAAGTGTCAGATTATGAGGCCCCTTGGCATTATCAAAGAAGTTAAATGATCTTCTCAAATGCTCCATAAGAGGCTTGGCAAGTTCTTCCTTATTGTCGAAAGGAACCATCTCATCAAGAATAGAGAAATCTCCTGTCTCTCTGATATATGCAGATGTACCTGCGATAAGCCACAAAGGATCATCATTAAAGCCTGATCCGATATCCATATTACCTGTCTTGGTAAGGGGCTGATACTGATGATATGCGGAACCATCCTCAAACTGAGTGGAAGCAATATCTATGATACGCTCTCTCGCCTTATCAGGGATAAGATGAACAAAGCCGAGCAGATCCTGCGATGAATCTCTGAAGCCCATTCCTCTTCCCATTCCTGACTCATAATATGAAGCGGAACGAGACATATTAAAAGTAACCATACACTGGTACTGGTTCCATATATTTACCATACGACAAAGCTTATCATCTGAAGTCTCAAGAGTATACTTGCCAAGAAGTGCATCCCAATAATCGTTCAGCGCCTTAAATGCCGCGTCAGCCTGCTCTGCAGTCTTGTATCTGTCAAGCATCTCATGAGCTTTCTTCTTATTGATGACATTAAGTGCTTCCCACTTATCGTCCTTGTCATTCTCGATATAGCCAAGAACAAATACATAGGTCACTTCTTCACCTGGCTTAAGTGTCGCCTTAAGCTGGAATGATCCACAGGGACTCCATCCGCTTGCAACCTTATTGGTAGCAGCACCCTTCTCTACTACCTCGGGATTTGAAGGACTTCTGTAAGCTCCAAGGAAAGTATCTCTGTCAGTATCAAAACCGGCTACAGGTGCATTGACTGCATAAACCGCGTAATGATTACGACGCTCTCTGTACTCTGTCTTGTGATAGATCACACCGGGCTCGATCTCAACTTCACCCGTATTAAGATTACGCTGGAAGTTGGATGCATCATCTACGGCATTCCACAGACAGAACTCAATATATGAGAATACATCGACATTCTTGTCTGCAGACGAATTGTTCTTAAGTGTGAGTTTATTGATCTCGCAATTGTCTCCAATCGGCACAAAAGCAGTAACGGATGCAGCCAGATCATTCTTACTGCTCTCAAATATCGTATATCCGAGGCCGTGACGACATGCATATGAGTCAAGCTCTGTCTGAGTAGGCTGCCATCCCGGATTCCATGTCACACCGTTATCTTTGATATAGAAATAGCGTCCGTTATTGTCATAAGGAACGTTATTGTAACGATATCTGGTAAGGCGAAGAAGCTTGGCATCCTTGTAGAAAGAATATCCGCCGCTTGTATTGGAAATAAGAGAGAAGAAGCTCTCGCATCCCAGATAATTGATCCACGGTAAAGGTGTCTTTGGTGAAGTGATTACATACTCCTTCTTGGAGTCGTCAAAATGTCCATACTTCATAGTGAAATCTCCCTTAAATGATTAATAAGATTAATGTAAAAAAATTATACCTTTATATTTCTGCCACTGTCAATGATAACAGCAGGTATCAGCCGAACACCGGATCATATCATAAATCAAATTCAACTGTCGTGCTTCCGGCTTCTGCAATCTTGGTGATGCCGGCTACAGTGATCTTAAATGACTTATCACACTTATCATAATCCACTCTTACTCTGTTGCCTGAACGCGTCGCTGTGATGGTGCATATCAATTTGGACTCACTGTCAAGTATAGTCGCTTTTGCTTTTTTACCATCCCCCAGACCATATATTACAGCTTCACTGTCATCCAGATAATCGTATATAACCGACCTTCCGCCCTGTGCCTCAAATGATCCGTACACAACTATACTGTCGGGACGAGCAAGAATGGGCATCTGATAATAATCACATATTCTCGTATAGTATCTGCCTCCGTTGTATGTCTCGCCGATCTGAATATCCGTCCATTCTCCATCACCGGGTACATAGAAATCAGCCCTGCCCTCCTCATTCATGACAGGCACGATACAGAGGGAATCACCAAGCATATACTGTGTATCAAGGTAACGACACGAAAGATCATCCGTAAATGATACGATCATTGATCTCATCATGGGAACACCCGTCTTATGCGTCTTATTGGCCTGTGCCCACAGATATGGCATCAGGCTAGCCTTAAGCTTGGTGTAATGACGAAGCACATCACAGGCCTCGGTACTGCCATCCGTGTCATACACCCACGGAACACGATATGAATGAGATCCGTGAAGACGACTGTGTGTAGATAACAGACCGAATGCACACCATCTCTTGTATACATCAGACGAAGCTGTCGCTTCAAATCCTCCTATATCGTGAGAGAAGAATCCAAAGCCGGATGAACACAGTGACAGGCCTCCTCTTAAAGTCTCTGCCATGGCAGAATATTCTGCATAACAGTCACCTCCCCAGTGTACCGGGAACTTCTGTCCGCCTGCTGTGGCGCTTCTTGCAAAAAGACAGGCCTTATCTTTACCATAGTAATCTTCCAGTGCCTCAAATACACATTTATTATAGAGATACGTGTAGTAGTTGTGCATCGCAAGAGGATTCATACCATTGTAATATACACAGTCAGCAGGTATTCTCTCTCCGAAATCGGTCTTGATATTGTTGACTCCCACGTCAAAGAGCGTCTTAAGCAAGCTCTTGAACCACTTGCACGCTTCCGGATTGGTAAAGTCTACTATAGCCAGTCCTGCCTGCCAGTTGTCGCACTGGAAGACACTTCCATCTCTGTTCTTTATAAAGTAGCCTTTTTCTTTTCCTATATCAAACAGATAAGAACTCTGCGCAACATATGGATTGATCCATACACAGATCTCCAACCCTTTTTCATGAAGTCTCTTAAGCATGCCTGCAGGATCCGGGAACTGTTTCTCATCCCATGTAAAGTTACACCACTCGTATTCCTTCATCCAGAAGCAGTCGAAATGGAACACCTGAAGCGGAATATCTCTCTCTTTCATTCCGTCCACAAAATGATTAACCGTTTCTTCATTGTAATCTGTAGTAAAGGATGTAGACAGCCACAGACCGAATGTATATGCCGGCGGAAGCGCAGGCTTGCCGGTAAGGTCTGTATAGTGCATCAATACCTCTTCGAGATTCTGTCCTCCGATGACAAAATATTCAAGTTCTTCTCCGGGTATGGTAAATGATACATTGGATACCACGTCCGAATTCACCTCAAACGAAATCTTCTCCGGACTGTTGACAAATACGCCATACCCTTTGGATGAGATGTAGAACGGAACATTCTTATAACTTAAGTCTGTACATGTTCCTCCGTCCTGATTCCATATCTCTACAGTCTGACCGTTTTTTACAAAAGGAGTAAACTTCTCACCAAAGCCGTATATGCATTCTCCTATATCGGTTTTTAACTGCTCTCTTAGATATGTTGTGCGCTCATCCTTCGCATTATAGAAATAGTCTGACTCGTTGCGTCTGAGCCTCGCATCTTTGATATATGCATCTTCAAAGATGATCGAAGTACTCTTTCTTTCGCAGCCTGTCAACTTCTTGTTTTCATAGTAATAAGCAATATCCCAGCAATCTCCTTTGCTTATGACCACTTTGGTCTTACCCGAGATCAGAGTCACTTCCGTATCAGTCTCCGTAATCTCAGGTACAAAGCCGGGATCTTCATTAAGTTCAAATCTTGGAGTATTTCTCAGATCTCCCCTGAAATGATCAATATGTACCTTGATCGTATCTTTCAAAGTAGAAGAAAAAGTGATCTCAAAATTTGGACCGTCAAGAGTCTGTCCCCTGTCCTTGATCACACTGTTGGTAGCAAGTACATGCACTGCATTCTTATCTGTCTTTATCCTGTATGCCTGCGATGCATAACGAACTTCATACCCCTTTTTAGTAACCCAAAAACCTTCCGAAACCTTCATACCTGTTCCGCCTTTCAACAGTTCATCACTACCATATAACATGTATACGTGTTTTTATAAAAGTACCCCCGCCCATCAGAGCGAGGGTACTCATTATCTTTCGGTAATCTCTTAAATTATCGGATTACTTCCATGCATTGTACTGGTTCTGGAACTCCTCAAGAACCTTAGCGTATCCAGCTTCCTCAAGAGCTGCCTGGTACTTCTCGATTGTAGAATCTACATCCTTAGAAGCGATACCACCGTTCTCAAGAGGGAATCC
>JAILKC010000039.1 GCA_024694055.1 Lachnospiraceae bacterium
TCAAACGGCAGAGTGATCACTACTACAAATCATAACGGGGGCATCAACGGAGGAATCACCAACGGCATGCCCATAGAATTCTCGACGGTGATCAAGCCCACTCCGTCCATATACAAGCAACAGGATTCCGTAGACGTTAAAAGCATGAAGGATACGGTGCTCAGTATCGAGGGCAGACATGATCCGGCGATCATCCACAGGGCACGTATCGTAGTGGATGCCATGACGGCACTTACAATGTGTGATATTCTTGTCACTCGTTACGGAACAGATTTTTTAGCTTGAGAGCGTGAAACACCATAATAGAAAGTGAGTTATACATCGTCAGATGGAATACGGACTGATAGGAGAACATCTTCCTCACAGTTTTTCTAAAGAGATACACAGACAGATAGGAGAACTGGAAGGCAATAAATATGCATACGAGCTTAAGGAACTTCGCCCCGATGAAGTGGGAGAGTTCCTGAAAAGTGCTGACTTTAAGGGTATCAATGTCACCATTCCTTATAAACAGACGGTGATGGAATACCTTGACTTTATCGATGATAATGCTCGCAATATCGGAGCTGTAAATACGATAGTCAATAAGGGCGGCAAACTGTACGGATATAATACCGATTTCTACGGATTAAGAGACCTGATCATTCATACGGGACTTAATCTTTCGAATAAAAAAGTACTTATTCTCGGTACAGGCGGTACGTCAAAGACTGCAGAACATGTATGTATGGCATTAAAAGCCGCGCAGATCATAAAAGTAAGCAGAAGTAAGGGGCCGGAAGCAACAAACTGTACATATGCTGAGGCGTATGATCTTCATGCTGATGCGGATGTGATCATCAATACGACACCTGTAGGCATGTATCCGGTGACAGACGCATCTCCTGCAGATATCGACAGATTCGACTCGCTGCAGGGATATATCGACGTCATATATAATCCCCTTCACACAGACACATATCTAAGATGCAAAAAAAGAGGCATTAGGTGCGCGTGTGGCCTGTATATGCTTGTCACACAGGCTGTGTATGCATATGGATTTTTCTTTGACGTCGGAAAAGATGTATCAAAGACATTGGACACGGACTGCAGTTTTGATAAAATTTGTGATATAATAGATAAGATATACACATCGGTCTATAATGACAAGCTAAGCATTGTTCTCACGGGTATGCCGGGATGCGGCAAATCCACCGTTGGCAAGCTATTGGCAGATAAGCTTCATAAGACTTATGTGGATACGGATGAACTTATAGTACGTAAAGAGGGCAGAGAGATCACGGACATTTTTGCTTCTGATGGTGAAGAGTACTTCAGAGACGCAGAGAGCAAAGTGATATCTGAGATCGCACTAAATAACGGCTATATCATAGCAACCGGTGGAGGAGCAATACTAAGACCACACAATGTCAAGGCTTTGGCACACAATGGAGTGCTTGTTTTTATTGACAGGCCTCTTAAGGACCTTATACCGACGGATGACAGGCCTACTGCAAGTGATGTGGACATGCTGAAGAAACGCTACGAAGAGCGTTATGATATATATACGGACATCAGTGATATACACATAAAAGTCACAGGTGATGCTGCATCTGTTGCAGATAAGATCGCGGAGATGATCGGCTTTTGACAGATGCAAAGATTATGAGGGATTATTAAGACATTATGAAGATTCTCGTATTGAACGGATGCAATATCAATATGCTCGGTATCAGAGAACCGGAGATATATGGCAGGGCGGATTATTCAGACCTGCTTAAGTTTATTGATAATCATGCGGCTTCCATTGGTGTGGATGTAGAGGTATTTCAGTCAAATCACGAAGGCGATCTTATTGATAAGATTCAGCAGGCTTACAGACAGGTAGACGGAATCGTGATCAATCCGGCTGCTTTTACCCATACTTCCGTAGGCCTTTTGGATGCACTTAAGGCTGTAGGTATTCCTGCTGTGGAGGTTCATATATCGGATCCTGATACCAGAGAAGAATTCAGGAAGATAAGTTATGTGAGGGCCGCATGTGTAGCGACTATCAAAGGCCACGGTATAGCCGGTTACGGCGAGGCGATGGATTATCTAAAAGAGCATTTCGAAAAGGCAGGCGTCGAAGAATCGGCCAATTCGTCCAGAAGATGTTCTTTTGCTCCTATCCTTAAATCGCCGGATAAGAATGAAGTCAATTACGAATTAAATGAAAAAGCAATGGCACTTTATGCACCACCGTCCAAGAGTATGGCGCACAGGTATTTAATCTGTGCAGCTTTGGCATGCGGTGAATCGTATATATCGGGCATTGAACTGTCAGAGGATGTCAAGGCTACGATGAACTGTTTAAGTAAGCTCGGCGCGGATATAAGCATCATCCCCGAAGTTTCAGACGATGAATGCGGCAAAAACGGCTTATATACGGTTGTTGTCAAGGGAATAGACCAAAGTGCATGCACTGATGAATCAAGCGATACCAAGTACATGGAGCCGCCGGTACTTGACTGCAATGAATGCGGTTCGACATTAAGATTCATGATCCCGGTAGTCACACTGATGTATTCGATGGGCTATGTGGAGCCCGAAAAGCCCGTCAGACTTACCGGCAGCAAGAAGTTGTTATCAAGGCCTCTGTCGGCATATGATGATGTCTTTACGTATACATATGTAAGTTTTTCTCACAATGAAAGCTATGTGCAGGTGATGGGAAGCCTTACTCCGGGAGAATACAGAGTTCCGGGAGATGTGAGCAGTCAGTTTATCACAGGCATGCTTTTTGTTCTTCCTTTGCTTAAAAGGGACAGCAGACTCAATATCATTCCGCCCGTTGAGAGCAGACCTTATATAGAGATGACTGTGGAAGTACTGCATGATTTCGGCGTGGATATAGAATGGGTAGATGACAATACCATACGTATTCCGGGCAATCAGCATTATCTGCCCATCAGGAAACGTATAGAGGGCGACTGGTCCAACGGCGCCGTTTTACTTACGTTTGCGAGACTTTACGGAAGACTTGATCAGAAGATCGTGGTCAAAGGCTTGTCTGATGACAGCGTTCAGGGTGATAAGATCATCATGAGTATGTTCGATCATATCGACAGAGGAGAGCCTGCGGACATTTCGGATTATCCTGATCTGGGACCGATATTGCTTGCTTATATGGCAGCCCGTAACGGCGGTACGTTAATTGGTACTTCAAGGCTTGCACTTAAGGAGTCGGACAGAGGACAGGCCATGAAGCAGGAACTTGAAAAAATGGGAGTGACTGTGACGGTAGGAAGGAATGACATTACTGTCGATACCTCGGCCGGACTTACATCACCTTCTTCCGTTATAGACAGCCACAATGATCACAGGATTGCCATGTCGATGTCGGTTTTATGCAGTCTTTACGGCGGAATAATCGATGGAGCGGATGCGGTATCCAAGAGTTATCCTTCTTTCTTTGAGGTGCTTAAAGATATGGGTATCCGTGTTAAATCAGAAAGAATAATCAAGGATTAGGATAATACAATGTTAATTAACAGAGAGTGCAACATACTTATTGTGGGACTTGGACTGATAGGCGGAAGCTACGCAAGAGGCCTTAAGAAACTTGGCTTTCACGTATCGGCCGTTACAAGGAATCCCGCGACCATAGAATATGCGCTTAAGCATCATATCATCGATGAGGGTACGACCGATATAGATCCTCAGATGATTGGTAAGGCGGATATAGTCGTTTTTTCGCTTTATCCACACGTGTTCAAGGAATGGATCGCGGCCAATCAGCAATTTATCAAGCCGGGAGCATTGATCACCGATGTTACCGGCGTTAAAAGTTGTATTGTATATGATATTCAGGCATCACTACGCGACGACCTGGAGTTTATAGCTGCGCATCCCATGGCCGGCAAAGAGGTGTACGGAGTCGAGAACAGTGATGAGAAGATATTCTACGGTGCCAACTTTATCATTGTTCCTACGGACAAAAATACCGAAGAGGCTATAGAGATATGCAGAGAGATGGCGCTGCTTCTTCAGTTTGGCAGGATATCGGTGCTTTCGCCCGAAGAACATGATGAAATGATAGGCTTCGTATCACAGCTTACACATTGTATAGCCGTGACACTTATGAACTGCTCCGACAATGAACTTTTGGTCAATTATGTCGGTGATTCG
Source organism: Lachnospiraceae bacterium (assembly GCA_024694055.1). Classification (GTDB taxonomy): domain Bacteria; phylum Bacillota; class Clostridia; order Lachnospirales; family Lachnospiraceae; genus Colinaster. The sequence goes on from JAILKC010000039.1 coordinate 4,150, forward strand.
TTCAGGGATCTTACGAGGATCGCAAGGATCAATGAAGATATGTGGAGCGAACTGTTTTTGCTCAACAAAGAGAGTTTGCTTCGCGAGATGGACAAGTTCCTTGGCGAATTCAAAAGCCTGCGTGATGAACTTGCAGCTGATGATACGGAAGGAATGAAAGAGAAGATGAGGGTATCTACCAAGAGGCGTGCGCTTTTTGATAAGCCCGTATAGATTAAGGAATTACAGTTATGAGTATGATATTTGAGAGAAAACTGACTATACCCAAGGAAGTAAAGGAGATGTACCCCCTTACATCCGAGATGTCTGCGGCGGTGAAAGCCCGTGCGCAGGAGATAGAGAAGATATTTAAAGGTGAAAGCGACAAATTTATCCTTATAATAGGTCCCTGTTCTGCCGACAGAGAAGACAGCGTGATAGATTATATAAGCAGACTTCGCAAGGTGCAGGATAAGGTAAGTGATAAGATATTTATTATTCCCAGGATATATACCAACAAGCCCCGTACGACCGGATCGGGTTACAAGGGTATGCTTCATCAGCCTAATCCCGAAGAAAAGCCTGATATGTTTAAGGGAATCGTAGCGATCAGAGAACTTCACATGAGAGCTTTGGCGGAGACCGGATTCTCATGTGCGGATGAGATGTTATATCCGGAGAATCACAGATATCTCGATGATGTGCTTGCATATGTTGCGGTGGGCGCAAGAAGCGTGGAGAATCAGCAGCACAGACTCACGGCCAGCGGACTTGACATACCGGTTGGTATGAAGAACCCCACGAGCGGCAATCTTTCGGTTATGATGAATTCCATCACGGCTGCACGCGGCGGACATACCTTCATATACAGAGGCTGGGAAGTGCATTCTTCGGGCAATCCGCTCACGCATGCCATCATGCGAGGCTATTCCAACAAGCACGGTCAGTCGTTGCCCAATTATCATTACGAAGATCTTACGTTGCTTAATGAACTGTATAAAGAAAGTGGCCTTGATTTTCCTGCTGCGATCGTTGACTGCAATCATGCCAACTCAGGCAAGAATCCATTTGAACAGATCCGTATCGCCAAGGAAGTATTGCACAGCAGATCACATAATAATGACATTAATAAGCTTGTTAAGGGCCTGATGATAGAGAGCTATATCGAAGACGGCGCACAGAAGATCGGAGATGGAGTATACGGCAAATCCATTACGGATGCATGTCTTGGATGGGACAAATCCGAGCGGCTCATCTTTGAACTGGCCGAGAAACTATAATCATTGGAGGTTCATCGTGGACGAAGGGAAGACGATATCACAGGCCGTTATAGGCAGATTACCGCGATATTACAGATATTTAGGTGATCTCCGTGATGCGAATATAGAGAGAATATCCAGCAGTGAACTGTCCGGACTTATGAAAGTAACGGCCAGTCAGATCAGACAGGATTTTAATAATTTCGGCGGATTCGGTCAGCAGGGTTATGGATACAATGTTAAATATCTGTATACAGAGATAGGCAAGATCCTTGGCCTTAATGATGCTCACAGACTTGTAATCGTAGGAGCCGGCAACTTGGGCCGTGCACTTATAGGCTACAGTAATTATGAGAGCCGAGGTTTTATCTTCGAGGGAATATTTGACCAGGATCCCGACATAATCGGTAAGGAAGTGGGAGAGCTTACCGTTCGTCCCATGAACGAACTTGAGGATTTTATAATATCGCATAAGATAGATATAGTGGTGATAGCCATACCGAAGGCAGGAGCCGTGGAAGTGGCCGAGAAGATTGTAAAATGCGGAGTTAAGGCTATATGGAACTTCGCACATACCGACCTTAATGTTCCTTCGGATGTAGTGGTTGAGAATGTTCACTTAAGCGACAGTCTTATGAAACTGTCATATATGTTGCAAAAATGATTGCAATGAGGCGGATATGGGAAAAGAAAACGACAAGCTGCTGCGAGCCGTAGCAAGTAAAAACATCCCCGTGGTCACACTGGACAATAAATGGCATAAGATATGGACCATGATAGAGAAGCCGTCCGACATTAAAAAGGCCGAAAAGGCCCTTAATGAACTTTTGCGCAAACAGGGAAAGATCAATACCGAGAGTAAGGACATCAAGAAGCTCAAGAAGAAAATGATGGACGAGATAGTGGTCCTCATGGATGGAGCCGAACCGGGCAGCGAGAAGAAGATCGAGGATAACAGACGCCTTATAGAAGAGTGCAATGAGAAGCTCTCTGCATATGAAGAAGAGATGAGGGATCTTCCCAAAGAGATCGATGAGATTAATCGTGACATCATGCAGACTACTGCCGAACTCATATACGATGTCATGCATAAGAATGAAAAAGAGATTGATACGCTGGCTGAATGGATAGCCGGAATCAGAGTGGAGCTTAAGAAAAACGTCGTCCGCAAACAGGAGATGGAGATCCAAAACGGTGTCATGTATTCCTATATGCATGATGTATTTGGGCCGGAAGTGGTGGATATGTTTGATATGAAATATAACCCCATGGATAAGATACTTAAACTCAAAGCGATAAAGGATGAACAGAAAGCGGCCAAAGAACAGGAAAAGGCACAAAAAGAGGCTGCGATCAATGAAGCGATAGCCAAAGAAGAAGACGAGAAGAAAAAGACAGAGTGATGGCAGAATATGCGGGTTAATTTTGACAGAGTCTGTGCCGGTATAGAACTGGCCAATATCAAACATAATATGGATTGTATCGCTGCACATATAGGCGGTGATACCAAGATAATAGGAGTCATCAAGACCGACGGATACGGTCACGGAGCACTTCCTGTAGCCAAAGAACTTGAGAAGCTTGATTATATTCACGGATATGGTGTCGCTACGGCCGAAGAAGCCATGCAGCTTAAGAATAACGGAATACGCAAGCCTGTGATCATAATCGGATATTCTTTCCCCGATTCTTATGAAGAGATGCTCATAAGAGATGTAAGGCTTACGGTCTTTCGTGAAGATATGCTTGATGAGATAGAAGCTACAGCTGCAAGGCTTGGTATATATGCCAAGGTCCATATCAAGGTGGATACCGGTATGGGAAGGATAGGCATTTCATATGATGAGGCCGGACTTGATTTTGTAAAAAAAGCGATAAATAACTATCCTCATATCAAGGTCGAAGGTATTTTTTCTCATTTTGCCAGAGCAGATGAAGCGGATAAGACATCCGCCAACAGACAACTTGCAAGATTTGATGAATTTATTAAAGAGATCAAGGATAAGCTTGGATTTACTTTTGATATCATTCATATAGCCAATTCTGCGGCTATCATAGAGATGCCTGATGCTTATAAGCATTATGTCAGAGCGGGCATTATAATGTATGGAATGTGGCCGAGTGAAGAAGTGGATCATGATTCGATAGACTTAAAGCCACTGCTTTCGCTTACTTCGCATATCACTTTTATCAAGGAAGTTGATGCGGGAGCAGAGATAAGCTACGGCGGCACATATGTCACAGATAAGCGCACAAAGATAGCCACGATACCTGTAGGGTATGGCGATGGTTATCCGAGACTCTTATCAGGCAAGGGGAAAGTCATAATTAGAGGTAAAAAGGTACCGATAATCGGACGCATCTGTATGGATCAGTTCATGGCTGATGTAACGGATATTCCTGATGTTGCAGAAGGAGATGAAGTTGTACTCATAGGCAGATCCGGAGATGAGACGATCACTATGGAGGATATCGCAAGACAGTCAGGCATGCTCAATTATGAGTTGTCGTGCATCATAGGAAAGAGAGTTCCGAGAGCATATTATTACAACGGTGAACTGGCTTATTCGAGAGACTTTTTTGCAGATACACCGTTACATCCAATTAATTCGTAGGTATTATGGACATATTAAGAGCAATAATCATCAATGATGTATTCATAATAATCGCATATATCATTTATATCCTGCTAAAGAGCCGTAACAGCGAAAAAAAAGCAGAAGATGAGATCATCTCCATCGTCAAGGAAAGTGCGGCGGGCGGCTATATCGAAGATAATGAAGCTGAGATGATCAACAACATCTTCGAATTCGGCGATAAGTCGGCCAAGGATATCATGATGGATCGAAGCAATATCGTTGCCGTTGATTCGTCCATGAAGCTAAAGGATGCTTTGGATCTGATGCTTGATAAGAGCAACAGCCGCTTTCCGGTATATATGGATGACCTTGATAAGATAATCGGCATCATATATCTTAAGGATGCCATGAGACTGTCACGCATCAAGGGCAATATGTCCAAGACCGTGGACAGCATTGAAGGGCTTATCAAGGAAGCAAGATTCATACCGGAGACGCGTAAGATTGATGTGCTTTTCTCTACGATGCAGGCTTCCAAACTTCAGATGGTCATAGTCATAGATGAGTACGGCCAGACGGCCGGCCTTATCTCGATGGGCGACATACTTGAAGAGATCGTGGGCAATCTAAGCGATGAATATGATGAAGAAGATTCGCGTATAGTTGAGCGAGGCAAGGATAAATACATTATAGACGGCGTTACCGAACTTGAGGAACTTAATAAGAGATTCGGTATAGATTTCGGGACGGAGGATTTTGAAACCATCAATGGATATATGATATCCAGAATGGATCATATTCCTGATAAAAAAGAGAGATTTGACGTAACTGTCGGTGATTACAATTTCAAGATTCTTGAGGTTGATCATAATATGATACAGCAGATCCTGGTCACCAAGGTAGATAATACTGATGCCGGTGCGAATGCTGCT
>JAILKC010000042.1 GCA_024694055.1 Lachnospiraceae bacterium
GGTATAGAGGCAAGTGAGAACTATTACCTGATAAATTCAAATATCCCTCTGTCAAGCAAAGTCGAATATGATGTGGCCGGCAAAAAGAATCCGGGTAATAATGTATATACGACATTGGACTATGAACTTCAAAAGGTCGCCTCAGATTCGCTGGGGGTATGTAAGGGAGCCGTCATAGTATCGGAGGTTAAGACCGGTAAGATCCTTGCGATGGTCTCTAAGCCTGACTTTGACCCCAATTATGTGGCGGCTGACTGGGATAAACATCTTGCAGATACAAGTACTAATTCAGTGCTGCTTAATCGCGCCACACAGGGTATGTATGCTCCGGGATCGACTTTCAAGATAGTGACTACGCTTGAATATTTAAAGGAACATCCGAATGATTATAACAGCTATTCATACAGCTGCGGCGGCAGGTTTAAAATGGATGATATCAATATAAGTTGCTATCATGGTTCGGTTCATGGAAGGGTAGATCTTGAGACTTCATTTGCCAAGTCATGTAATTCATCTTTTGCCAATATAGGTGTAGGCCTTGACAGAGATAAATACGGTAAAACGCTTGATGAATTGCTTTTTAATCACAATCTGCCTTTGGACATCAATTATTCTGTCAGCAAATTGAATGTTGATGCGAATACTACGGATTCCGATATGGCGCAGATTGCTATAGGCCAGGGCAGGGTTGGAATAAGCCCGATGCATTTAAATATGATAACCAATGCCATAGCAGGCGGCGGAGTAGTTATGAAGCCAATACTTGTAGATCACATATCCGATGCCGAGGGAAAAGTAATAAAGACTAATGAACCGGAAGAATATGATAGACTTATGTCTGAGGATGAGGCATCTGTTCTTACGGATTTTATGACTGAAGTGGTGAAAAGAGGTACGGGTACAAAGCTTAAATCGGATTTTTATCAGGCTGCCGGCAAGACAGGATCTGCCGAGTATGGCGGAGATGCGGCCGACTCCCATGCATGGTTTACGGGATTTGCACCTGCAGATGATCCTCAGATATCTGTCACGATCATAGTGGAGAGTATAGGCTCCGGCGGAGAATATGCAGTTCCTATAGCCAAGAGAATTATTGACGCATATTTCGGAGTATACTAAAATAGAATATGATGCACTTTTATAAAGAGTTATATCTTTCTCCGGGAGTTAAAAATGTTCCCGGAATTAAGCGTAAGCTTAAGACAGGACGGGGCAGTCTCGATCTGTATGTACTTACGCTTAATGATGAGGGTAAGAGACTCGAGTTTTTTCATAACGGAATACTTAAGCAAAAGGTCCTTCATGATATGGATATCAATGTTGTGGGACTTGCATCCGGCAGGGATGAATGCGTGGAACTGGTGGAAAGGATCGTTAATGAGGCCTATGAAGCCACGGGAACGTATGATGCTTATGAATATTTAAGAGGTGATCGTTAATGGCAACGCTTGTGATGATCCTTAAGATAATAGGCATTATCCTGCTTGTCATTCTGGGCATATTGTTTTTGCTGCTGCTTGCGATGCTTTTTGTTCCGGTCAGATACAGAGCGTCGGGTATGTATGAGGATGGTACGGCTGAGGGCGTGGCGGTCATATCTTATCTTTTGCATATTGTATCTGTTAAGATATCCTATAAAGAGGACTTGAAAGCCGTTCTTAAGCTTTTCGGAATACCCGTTATGAGGCTTTATCCGAAAAAGGAAAATAAAGCCAGGAAGAATGATAAAGAATCCGCTCAGGTCGGGGATCGCGTTCAGAATAAAGCATCCGATAAAGACAACGAGACAAAGGATCTGAATAAGACGTCCGATAATAGTACTGAGACAGAAGAGCTGAATACAACACCTGATAAAAGCACCGGGACTCAGAAGAGTAATGAAAAAACCGATGGCCCCGAGGGGCTCGTACAAAAGATCGGCCGGTTTACGGATATTCTGAATGAGCCGTCTACGGTAAGAGCATGGGAAGTTTGTAAGAAGCGTGCAGGCAGATTGCTTAGAACCGTGATGCCCGGCAAAATTGAGATCTGTGTTCGTTATGGACTGGATGATCCGTATCTTATATCCGTAATACATGCAGTGACCAATGTTTTTTACATATATTTGGGTGAGAATATTAAACTCATACCTGTATATGAAGGCAAATATCTGGATGCGGTCGGTAAACTTAAGGGGCATATAATTCTTTGTCCGGTTCTGTGGCATGGAATGGCTGTGATATTTAATAAGGACTGCAGAAGATTCTATAAACTGATCAAAGATAATAAGTAATAATCATACCGGAGGAATGATATGAGCAATTTCAGCAATACAATGGAGACGTTACTTAAAAATGTGGACAGTGTGCTGTCTACCAAGACTGTTGTCGGGGAAGCCAAACAGGTGGGAGATACTGTCATTATTCCTCTTGTGGATGTTTCTTTCGGAATAGCAGCCGGTGGCAACAGTAACGACAAGAAGAACGGAGCCGGCGGCGGACTTACGGGCAAGATGACTCCGAGTGCCGTATTGGTGATCAAGGATGGTCATACCAAACTTGTTAATATCAAGAACCAGGATACATTAAGTAAACTGGTCGATCTTGTACCCGATATACTGGATAAAGTATCTGCAAAGAAGGCGGATCTTCCTGCGGATGATGATGCAGTGGATATCGCTTTTCCTGATAAGCAGGACGAATAGTCGGTTGTTTTGCCGGTTTTGCGACCGGGGAGTGTTACGGAGCGTGTGACTATGGAAGCTACTATAGAAGAACGCGAAGAGCATTTGAGCGTTGTTGAAGGAAAAACTGAAGAAAAGACCTCGGATCGTTCGGAAGCCAAATCCGAAGGATATGTGTCGGTCACGTATGAACAGATGCTGAGCATCCGAAACGAGCTTTTGGAACAGTATGACAGGATACAGTCCGAAAAAGAGGAACAACAACGGATCTATGATGCCCTGCAGGAAGAGAAAGCCGAGCAGAAGCGTGTATATGACAAGTTCATAGCAGAGAAGACGGCCTTTAATGAGGATATGAAGTCTCTTAACGCCAAAGTTCTTCAGGAACGAAAAAAACTCAAAGAAGAGACGGCTTTTTTTGAAAAGAAGATGCAGATTCTCCAAAACGGTTTTATGCAGCTTGATATAGACCGTAAGAAATTGGAGAGGGAAAGGGCTGAATTCGAGAGTACCAAAGCGGACAGAGCGGCGAATACGCAGAGAACGGGACAGAGAGTATCAGGCACATTTAATGCGTCACAGTTCTTTATAGGTGTTAATGGAACGCTTACATTAAGGAAGAGATATAAGGATCTGCTAAAAATATTCCACCCCGATAATCTTTGTGGGGATGAAGCTATTGTGAAAGCCATCAATGAAGAATATGAGCGCTTGAGAAGGGAATTCTGATAATTTGCAAAAAATACTTGCATTGGGTGTGCTTTAGTGATAGACTATCGTTGTTGCGGTTTTTGATAATACGAATTATTATTTGCTAGGAGGTGTTATAGATGGCAAAGTGTGATATATGCGGCAAGGGCGTTCATTTCGGTAACAACGTCAGCCATTCTCATAGAAGATCCAATCATATCTGGAATTCCAATGTGAGGAGCGTTAAGTGTAAGGTTAACGGCGCTGCTAAGAGAATGCACGTATGTACCGATTGTCTCAGATCCGGAAGGGTTGAGAGAGCGTAATTTTTCAACTTGTTTAGAACATAAGCGTATCGCGTGCGATACGCTTTTTTTCTTTCCTTTTTGTGTGTTTGATTGTATAATGATACGGAATGTTGATTAATAGGAGCATGTATCATGCTCCGGAATGGAGAGAGATTGATGAAGAGTTCTACGCTTGATACTCATATGGGCAATATAACCATAGATAAAGAAGTTATAGGACAGTATGCCGGCGGAGTAGCCATGGAATGCTTCGGTATAGTAGGTATGGCGGGCATCAATATGAAGGATGGCTTTGTCAAGCTTCTTAAGCTTGAGAATGCAGGGCGCGGAATACAGGTTACGATGAACGACAACAAGCTTACACTTGATTTTCATGTTATCGTGGCTTATGGTGTGAGCATTCTTGCCGTTACCAACAATCTTATCGATAGTGTAAAGTACAAAATAGAGGAATTCACGGGAATACCGGTAGAAAAGATCAACATCTTCGTGGAAGGTGTGAGAGTAATTGATTAGGAGGACAAGACAGTGTCTGATACAATAAATGCATCGGTATTACGTAAGATGTTCTTGGCCGGAGCCAAGAATCTGGAAGCAAAGAAGGAATGGATCAATGATCTTAATGTTTTTCCTGTTCCGGATGGAGATACGGGTACCAATATGACCATGACTATCATGTCGGCAGCCAAGGAAGTGGTTGCACTGGGTGAGCCTGTATCCATGGGTGAGATGGCCAAGGCTATTTCAGGCGGATCATTAAGAGGAGCCAGGGGTAATTCCGGTGTTATCTTATCTCAGTTGCTTCGTGGTTTTACCAAGATCATGAAGGAGAATGATGAACTTGATGTCACGCTCATGGTCGAGGCCTGTGACAGAGCTGTAGAGAGCGCATATAAGGCGGTCATGAAGCCCAAGGAAGGAACTATTCTCACGGTAGCAAAGGGTATCTGTGATAAAGCTCATGAACTTCATGAATCGGGTTGTGTAGATATAACCGTATTTATTGAAGAGCTTATCAAAGAAGGCGATATTGTTCTTGCAAAGACGCCTGAACTTTTGCCTGTTCTTAAACAGGCCGGAGTTGTTGACTCGGGCGGTCAAGGACTCATGGAGGTGCTCAAGGGAGCATTTGATGCATATTTAGGTAAGGAGATCGATTATACCATAGATGCGGCTTCGGCTACTCCGGGAACTTCATCTGTTGCAAAGGATTATAAGGGTGAGGTGACCGATGAAGATATCCGTTTCGGATACTGCACCGAGTTCATCATTATGCTAAATAAACCGTTCAATATCAAACATGAGATGGATTTTAAGTCTTTCCTTGAGTCGATCGGTGATTCTATTGTTGTTGTGGCTGATGATGAGATAGTGAAGGTTCACGTTCACACCAACGATCCCGGTATGGCTATACAGAGAGCTCTTAAGTACGGCGCACTTTCCAATATGAAGATCGATAATATGCGCCTTGAACACCAGGAGAAACTCTTTAAGGAATCAGAGAAAGCTGCGGCAGGTGTACATGACGGTACCGGGCTTGCCGAAGATACCAAAGTTACCATAGAGGCCTGCGGTGATGCCGCACAGTGTTCGGACAATGCCGTTCCTGCAGAGAGAAAGCCGTTTGGCTTTATTGCCGTTTCGGTTGGTGAAGGACTTGATGAGATATTTAAGAGCCTTGAAGTTGATATGATTATATCAGGCGGCCAGACCATGAATCCGAGTACGGAAGATTTCGTTAATGCCGCCGCCAAGATAAATGCGGATACGATATTCGTATTCCCGAATAACAAGAATATCATTATGGCGGCCAACCAGGCCACATTCCTTGTAGAGGATAAGAAACTCGTTGTTATACCGACCAAGACTATTCCCCAGGGTATTACTGCGATCATCAACTTTGTGGCTGATATGAGCATAGAAGAAAATGTTGCTCATATGACGGAAGAGATCGCGCTTGTCAATACCGGTGAGGTGACTTATGCCGTAAGAGATACCACAATAGATGACAAGGACATTAAACAGGGCGATTTCATGGGCATAGGTGATTCTGGTATTCTTGCCAACGGCAAGGATCTTGCAGAAGTTGTAATGGCCATGACGGATGAGATGGTGGATGAGGATTCCGAACTTATAAGCATCTATTACGGTGATGACGTATCTGAGGATGAAGCCAACGAGATATCCGAGCTCATTTCTGAGAAGTATTCAGACTGCGATGTAGAACTGCAATTCGGCGGACAGCCGGTATACTACTACATCATGTCTGTAGAATAATTTCGGTTTTCAATTATATGAATCAATAAGCGTATCCGTTGCGATACGCTTATTTAATATTCCGAGAAAGAAGATAAATATGCGGCTTAAGGATAATGTAAGTTCTTTGAAGGGTGTGGGAGAGAAGACTGCCACATTGTTACAGAAACTGAATATATCGAGCATAGCCGATCTGCTGTATGATCTGCCGAGAGGATTTATGGATATTAAAGAACCGACAGAACCCGACAAGGAGCATGTCGGCGGATTAATATCCGTATCGGGAAGCATTGTTAAGGGATCGGTTCATATTATAAAAAAGGGCAGAACAATGACTTTTGCAAAAGTCAGAACGCAGAATGAGACTGTGCAGATCGTTTATTTCAATGCCCCGTATATGAAAAAAACGCTTGAATCTATTGACGGAGAGAGGGTGTTTTACGGAATTCTGTCGGATTCAAGGGGATATATGATAGCACAGCCGGCCGTATTTGATCCGGATGAGTATGTTCATATGCTCAAAGTGATGCAGCCGGTGTACTCGCTTACGAAGGGCTTGTCAAATAAACAGCTTAAGAAACTGATCCGCGCTGCTTTTGATGTGATCGAACTTCCTGATGAATACTTAAGCGAAGACGAACTGCGTGAGTATAATATGCCTCCGATAAAAGATGCGCTTATTGGCCTTCATTTTCCTACGGATATGGCACAACATTCATCTGCAAGAAAGAGAATTGCATTTCATGAGTTTTTAACTTTCTTTTTAGAGATGAGTCCGGATAAAAATGTTGTTGAGACTAAGTTTGATGGGCTTATGATGGAGACGGCAGATGCCCCCAGGCTGATAGAAGCACTGCCATACAGACTCACCGATTCGCAACTTAAGGTATGGAAAGAAATAGAGACTGACATGTGCAGCGGGATATGCATGAATCGTATGGTTCAGGGCGATGTCGGAAGCGGTAAGACCATTGTGGCGATCCTTGCACTGCTTCTTAATGCAGCCAATTCTCATCAGGGCTGTATGATGGCTCCGACTGAAGTGCTTGCTACGCAGCACTATGAGAATATCGTAAAACTCACAGAAAAATACGGATTATGCATTAAACCGGTGTTGCTTATCGGATCAGTGACCGGTAATGCCAAAAAGCAGGTACAGGAACGGATCAAAAACGGCGAAGTCAATGTTATCATAGGTACTCAGGCGCTTATAACGGATAATGCAGTTTACAAGGATCTTACGCTTGTTATAACCGATGAGCAGCACAGATTCGGAGTGAAACAAAGAGAAGCACTTGCGGGTAAAGGAAAGGCGACTCACGTACTGGTCATGAGCGCGACTCCTATCCCCAGAAGTCTTGCTCTTACGATGTATGCCGGAGTCAGACTTTCGGTCATAGACAAGCTTCCCGAAGGGCGGCTGCCTATTAAAAACTGTGTTGTTGGCAAATCATCCCGTCAGGCATCATACAAATTCATCATTGATGAGGTTAAAAAAGGCAGACAAGCCTATGTTATATGTCCGATGATAGATGCAAGTGAAGGAATGGATATTGAGAATGTTACAGATTATACCGCAAGATTAAAAGAGATACTTCCGAATGATATAAGGATTGATTTCCTTCACGGCAGGATGAAACTTAATGAAAAGAAGCGGATAATGGATGAATTTGCTGCGCATAATATAGATGTTCTTGTTTCGACTACCGTTATTGAAGTGGGAATAGATGTGCCGAATGCAACAGTGATGATGATAGAGAATGCTGACAGATACGGATTGGCTGCTCTGCATCAGATAAGAGGCAGAGTTGGAAGGGGTAAAGATCAGAGCTACTGCATTTTTGTTAACAGTTCATCGACGGAAGATGCATCTGCCCGTCTTAAGATCGTAGGTGAAAGCAATGATGGCTTTCATATAGCTGAAGAAGATTTGCGCCTTCGCGGCCCGGGAGAATTCACGGGTATCAGACAGAGCGGAGAGTTTGGCTTTAAAGTGGCAAGCATATATGATGATGCAAATGTACTGAGCGCAGCAAGAGAATATTCGGATATGTTGCTTTTGACAGATAATACGGAAAGATTGCGCGAAATATCTGAATCCATTGAGAATTTCGGCTTTACCGCAGTTGACTTTAAGAGCATTTAACAGTAAAATTATAATATCATTTTGCGTAAAAAGGGAAGAAGGATACAAAAGATATGGGCAGAGTTGCCGTTGTAACGGACAGTAACAGTGGTATTACACAGGATGAAGGGGAGAAGCTGGGAATATTTGTGCTTCCGATGCCCTTTACCATCAAGGATGAGGATTATTTCGAGGACATCAACCTTACACAGGAAGATTTCTATAAATTGCTTAAGGATGATGTGGATATAGCTACATCACAGCCGTCTCCGGATTCGGTCAAGAGATTGTGGGACAGTGTCCTTAAGGATTATGATGAGATAGTATATATTCCGATGAGTTCCGGTCTTTCCGGATCATGCCAGACCGCTATCATGCTTTCTGATGATTATGACGGAAAGGTGCAGGTGGTCAATAATCAGCGTATATCGGTTACACAGAGACAATCCTGCCTGGATGCTTTAAGACTTGCATCGAATGGAAGCGATGCAGCGGCGATTAAGGCTGTTTTGGAAGAAGTTAAGTTTGAGTCAAGTATATATATCATGCTTGATACGCTCTATTATCTTAAGAAGGGCGGTCGTATCACACCTGCAGCTGCAGCCCTGGGCGCATTGCTTAGGCTCAAGCCTGTATTGCAGATACAGGGTGAGAAGTTAGATGCATTTGCCAAGGCCCGTACGGTGAGCCAAGGCAAGTCTATTATGATAGAGGCTGTTAAGAGTGATATGGAGAAGCGTTTTGGCGGGATAGACCCGAATAAGTGCGGACTTTATATGGCTTACACATATGACAGAGAAGCGGCTGAGGCGTATAGGGAAGAGGTGCTTAAGGCTTTTCCGGGTTTCCAGATACATATGGATCCGCTTTCGCTAAGCGTATCGTGTCATATCGGCCCGGGAGCTTTGGCTTTGGCATGTACCAAGAAGCTTAAGTTCTGATATGTCATATCAGTTATACAATTTCATAAGGCAATACAGTATTGGTGTATAGTACTTATATTCAATTTCATTGAGGGGTTATTATAACAGCTAATGAGAAGTATGACAAGGCACAGATTGAAGAATTGGCATCGAGATCCGAACTTGCATTGGCCATTAAGGTATGTACGATCACTCTTACCATAATATGTTCGATCTTAAGTACGGCATATATATTGGAGGTTTTTAAGGGTGCCCGTTCGGTCATGTATATCATTATGACGATCATCTTTGCGATGACTCCGGTTGCACTTGACTGGATATTCTACACCAAGGACAATGATTCTGCGGCTGTCCTTCATATATTCGCCATTGGATATGGTATACTGTATGCCTTTTTGCTTTTTACGGCACAGAATGATCTTGTGTTCACTTATGCGATCACAATGTTGATCGTCATTTCCCTTTTCAACAATAAAAAGCAGACCATGATAGTCGGTGTTGCGGTATGTCTGTTCAATATTATTGATGGGGCAAGATTGCTCATGACTGCCGAAGACCCGGGTGCAGTATCTGCAACTGTAGAGATACAGGTACTTGTCATGATACTTATAGTGGGATATATAATCGCGGTATCCAATGGAACGATCGCTTTTTCCGAGATAAGAATGGCAAGGCTTAAGTTACAGGAAGGCAAGACCAACGGTATCCTCAATGATATTCTCGGCGTGTCCGGACATATGAGTGGCCTTATAGACAATATCAGTTCCGAGATGGACAATCTGTTGAGCTCTGTTGATCAGACTGTTTCATCCATGAATGAAGTTGCGGCAGGCACATCCGAATCGGCTGATGCCGTTCAGCGGCAGCTTGTTCAGACGGAAGATATACAGACATATATAGGCCAGGTCCAGGATGCCAGCGATGTCATCAGTGAGAATATAGGAACTACCAATGAGGCTGTGAGCGCCGGTAAGAAGAACATCTCAAGAATGATCGGATATACCGAACAGGTAGACAAAGACGGCAAAGATGTTGCCGATGCGCTTGAGACTTTCAAACAGGCTACTTCAAAGATGAACACGATCACCGATCTTATCACCAATGTAGCTTCGGAGACGAGTCTCCTTTCTCTTAATGCTTCCATCGAGGCAGCCAGAGCAGGTGATGCAGGAAGGGGATTCGCTGTTGTTGCAAGCGAGATATCCGGACTTGCTAGTCAGACCACGGAAGCAACTGACAATATCGTCGATCTGATCGGCAATATCACTTCTCAGGTAGGATCAATGGTACAGACCATACAGGATCTTATCGTTGTCGGAGAAGAAGAGAGCAAATTCGCGGAGGAGACTGCGGAAAGCTTCAATACAATTAATTTACAGATACGGAAAAGGAAGATCAGGTTGATCTTCCTTTTTGTGTTTTTGCTTTTACAAAACCACAAAATATGGTATAATCGATAAAGTTTAATGTGGTTTAGTATGATTTGTCGATGGTCATTACCTGACTGCCGGCATGGGAACAGAGAGTAATATGGCACAGAAAGATACGTATGATGCGTCCAATATCACTGTCCTTGAGGGACTCGAGGCCGTAAGAGTAAGGCCTGGTATGTACATAGGCAGTGTATCGACCAAGGGACTTAATCATCTGATATATGAGATAGTTGATAATTCCGTAGATGAACATCTGGCGGGACACTGCAGTGAGATCAAGGTGACGCTTGAAGCGGACGGATCGGCTACGATAGAAGATAACGGACGCGGTATTCCGATAGAGATGCATGAAAAAGGCATGAGTGCCGAGCGTCTTGTATTTACCACGCTGCATGCAGGAGGTAAATTTGATGACTCAGCATATAAGACAAGCGGCGGTCTGCATGGTGTGGGAAGCTCGGTTGTTAATGCTCTTTCCAATAGATTGACTGTCAGAGTCAAGAAGAACGGACATATCTATGAAGACTCATATGAGAGGGGTAAGCCGACTACTGAGCTTATAAACGGACTGTTGCCTGAAGTAGGCAATACCAGAGAGACCGGTACTACCATCAATTTCCTTCCTGATGATACTATTTTTGATAAGACCTGGTTCAAGGAAGAGGATGTCAAGAGCAGGCTCCATGAGACTGCTTATCTGAATCCCGGACTCAGTATCATATTCACGGATAAGCGTAAGAGCGAATTTGAATATGTTGAATTCCATGAGCCTGATGGGCTGGTAGGCTTTATTCAGGACATGAACAGGGCCAAAGAGACTGTACATGAGCCCATATATTTAAGTGGAGAATCAGAGGGCATTACTGTAGAAGTGGCATTTCAATATGTTAATGAATTCCATGAGAACGTACTTGGATTCTGTAACAATATCTACAATTCCGAAGGCGGTACACATCTTACCGGCTTTAAGACCACATTTACCAATGTGATGAACAATTATGCCAGAAGCATAGGTGTCCTTAAGGATAAGGATGCCAATTTTACCGGTGCAGATGTACGTAACGGTATGACTGCCATAGTATCAATCAAACATCCGGATCCCAGATTTGAGGGTCAGACCAAGACCAAACTTGACAATCAGGATGCTGCCAAAGTTGTAGGTAAGGTTACCGGCGATGAGATGGTGCACTTTTTTGATCGTAATCTTGAGACCCTTAAAGCTGTCTTAAGTTGTGCGGAGAAAGCTGCCAAGATACGTAAGAGCGAAGAAAAAGCCAAGACCAACATGCTTTCCAAGCCCAAGTACAGTTTTGACAGCAATGGTAAGTTGGCCAACTGCGAGAGCCGAGATGCTTCGAAGTGTGAGATATTCATAGTTGAGGGTGATTCTGCCGGCGGCAGTGCCAAGACGGCGCGTGACAGGATGTATCAGGCTATTCTTCCGATCAGAGGTAAGATCCTCAATGTTGAGAAGGCTTCCATAGACAAGGTGCTTGCCAATGCCGAGATCAAGACCATGATCAATGCATTCGGATGCGGTTTTTCCGAAGGATATGGCAATGACTTTGATATAAGCAAGCTCCGCTACAACAAGATAATCATCATGGCTGATGCGGACGTGGATGGTGAGCATATTTCGACACTTTTGCTTACACTGTTCTACAGATTTATGCCGGAACTTATCTATGAGGGACATGTATATCTTGCGATGCCGCCTTTATACAAAGCCATGCCTTCCAAGGGCGAAGAAGAGTATCTTTATGATGATTATGCTTTGGAAAAGTATCGTAAGACTCATAAGGGTACATTTACTCTTCAGAGATATAAGGGACTTGGTGAGATGAATCCCGAACAGCTGTGGGAGACTACACTTGATCCCGCAAGACGTAAGCTTCGTCTGGTTGAGATAGAAGATGCGAGGATGGCTTCGGATGTGACCGAACTGCTCATGGGCAATGATGTTACGCCCAGAAAGGCATTTATATACGAGCATGCAAAGGATGCTCTGTTGGATATATAGTATTTGATATATTAGGATGATCGTCAGATGGCAAGAAAAGCAGAAACACAGGTAATAGAAGAAGATATCATTAAGACCGAATACTCGGAGATCATGCAGAAGTCTTTTATAGACTATGCCATGAGTGTTATCGTGGCCAGAGCGCTTCCCGATGTAAGAGACGGTCTGAAGCCGGTTCAGAGGCGTACACTTTATGATATGCATGAACTCGGAGTGAGATATGATAAGCCCTATCGTAAGAGTGCCCGTATTGTGGGTGACACGATGGGTAAATATCACCCTCACGGTGACAGTTCCATATATGACGCCCTGGTAGTCATGAGCCAGGATTTTAAAAAAGGACTTCCGCTTGTAGACGGACACGGCAACTTCGGCAACATCGAAGGTGACGGCGCTGCTGCCATGCGTTATACTGAGGCTCGTCTTGCCAAAGTTACGCAACTTGGCCTTTTGGCAGATCTGGATAAGGATGTTGTTGATTTTGGCCCCAATTTTGATGAGACGGAAAAGGAACCCACCGTACTTCCGTGTCGCTTCCCCAATCTTTTGGTCAATGGAACCGAAGGTATTGCCGTAGGTATGGTAACAAGTATTCCTCCGCATAATCTTGCTGAGGTCATTGATGCCATGAAGGCATATATGAAAGATGAGACCATATCCACGCGTTCACTTATGAAGTACTGTAAGGGCCCGGATTTTCCGACGGGAGGCATAATATCCAACAAGGATGAGCTTCTTGCCATATATGAGACAGGTGCAGGTAAGATCAAAGTCCGTGGCAAAGTGGACATAGAGAACGGCAAAAACGGACATATCAATGTTGTGATATCAGAGATACCTTTCACCATGGTCGGTGCGAATATCACCAAATTTTTACAGGATGTGGCGGCTTTGGCTGATTCCAAGAAGGTTCCGGATATCGTGGATATATCCAACCAGTCATCCAAGGACGGCATCAGGATAGTGATAGAACTTAAGAAGGATGCCAACGCACAGAATTTTATCAATCTCTTATATAAAAAGACTAAGCTTGAAGATACATTCGGCGTCAATATGCTTGCCATTGCCGACGGCAGACCGGAGACGATGGGACTTAAGCGTATTCTGGCCGAGTGCGTGAATTTCCAGTATGAGCTCGCTACCAGGAAGTATACGAATCTTTTGGCAAAAGAAAGAGACAGAAAAGAGATACAGGAAGGCCTTATCAAAGCCTGCAATGTGATCGATCTGATCATAGAAATATTAAGAGGTTCAAAAGATCGTAATATGGCCAAAGCCTGCCTCATAGAGGGCAAGACTGACGGCATCAACTTTAAGAGCAAGGAATCCAAGGTCATGGCTGCGGGGCTTATGTTTACGGAGCCTCAGGCCAATGCGATACTTGATATGCGACTCTATAAATTGATCGGTCTGGAGATAGAAGCGCTTATCAAGGAACATGAAGAGACAGTTGCCAATATTTTCAGATATGAAGATATACTGGAACGCAAGGACAGTATGGCGCAGGTCATCATGAATGATCTTGATGAACTCAAAAAGGAATTCTCAAGACCCAGACGTACGGTGATCGACAATCTCGAAGAGGCCGTAGTGGAAGAAGTCAAGGTTCCTGAGATGGATGTGATGTTTGTGATGGATCGTTTTGGCTATTCCAAGGTCATTGACATCAATACATATATTCGTAACAAAGAGACGGCAGATGAGGAATTCAAATATATCTGCAAGTGCAAGAATACCGGTAAACTCTGCATCTTCACGGGAACCGGCAATCTTCATACATTCAAGGTATCGGATCTTCCGCTTGGTAAGCTTCGCGACAAGGGAGTACCGATAGACAATGTAAGTAATTTCAGTTCCGATAAGGAAGATATTGTTGCTATTCTGTCACAGAGTGCGCTCAATCTCTACAGACTTATATTTGTTACAAGATTATCGATGTGTAAGGTCGTGGACGGCGGTGAATTCGATGTAGCCAAAAAGACCGTGGCTGCTACCAAACTTATGGATGATGATGCGGTCATATCCGTTGTTCCGCTGTTGAATCAGAAATATATCACGATGCAGACCGCAGCCGGAATGTACGTCAGATTTCAGACCGATGAGATACCTGAAAAGAAAAAGATCGCGGTCGGCGTCAGATGCATGAAACTTGCAGCGAAAGATACGATCGAGAACGTGTACTTTACCAAGGAATTTGATGAGAGCACGCTAAATGTGGGTGATAAGAAGATGATGATCAACAGCATCAAGCTCTCCAAGAGAGATGGAAAGGGGGCTAAGATTAAGTAATGAGAGTTATAGCCGGTAGTGCAAGGTCTAAGCCTTTATGTTGTCCGGCAGGTGACGGGACGAGGCCTACGACGGACAGGATCAAAGAGACTTTATTTAATGTGATTCAGGGTTATGTGCCTGAATGTATCTTTGTGGATCTTTTTGCCGGAAGCGGTGCGGTGGGTATTGAAGCATTAAGCCGTGGTGCATCCAAAGCGTATTTTGTGGATAATAACAGAACCGCTCTTGACTGTATTCGTAAGAATCTGGATTTTACGGATCTGTCTGATAACGCGGTCGTCATAGGACGTAATGCCATTGATTCTCTGTATGAGATCAAAGAAACGGCTGATGTGATATTTATGGATCCGCCTTATGCTCAGGGTGGGGAGGCTTCTGTCATGAAAGCACTTAAAGAACGCGGGATCGTAGGCGAAGATTCAATTGTCATTATAGAAGCCGATATATCCAATGAGCTTGCAGGGATAGAAGAATTGGGCTTTGAGATATATAAGGAAAAACGATATAAGACTAACAAACATGTATTTTACAGACTTGCTTAGTGCATTTATCATCATGTGGAGGAATGAATGAAAAAAGCTATTTATCCGGGCAGTTTTGATCCGCTCACTTATGGGCATTTGGACATCATCAGAAGAGCGGCAGATATCTTTGATAATCTTACTGTTTCCGTGCTTGACAACCATACAAAAACACCATTGTTTTCGGTAGAGGAACGTGTTAATATACTAAAGGAAGCCACCAAGGATATGCCCAATGTTAGGGTGGAATCTTTCAGCGGATTGCTCATAGATTACGCCAAAGAGAAGGGCTATCATGTATCCATAAGAGGCTTACGAGCCATCACGGATTTTGAATATGAACTCCAGATAGCTCAAACCAATAAGATGCTCAGTCATGGTGAGCTTGATACCATGTTTTTGACATCCGATGTTGAATTTTCATATCTTTCTTCTTCGGGAGTCAAAGAGATCGCAAGTTTTGGCGGAGATATATCACAGTGTGTGCCGGATTATGTAGCACGGCTGGTTTATGACAAATATAACATTAAGTGAGGGACATATGGCTGATAATAAGAGTATCAACACTATAATGGAGATCATCGATGATATCGAGGAATATATAGACAGTTGTAAGTTTAAGGCATTCAGTACTTCTCAGTTGCTTGTGAACAAGGAAGAACTTGATATGCTGCTTAAGGATCTTCGTAAGGCTGCTCCCGTGGAGATCAAGAAGGCGCAGGCCATAATGAGCAATAAAGAGCAGATCATTGAAGATGCCAAGCTCAAGGCCAAGGAGCTTATAGCCAAGACCAAGGAAGAGACCAATGAGCTTATAAGCCAGAACGAGATCATGTTAAGAGCATATGAGCAGGCTGATGCGGTAGTCAATGATGCAATCGCCAAGGGACAGGAGATCATAGACAATGCTACATTGGAAGCCAATGAATGAGGACAGAGTATTAGTAGATTCTCCAAAG
>JAILKC010000055.1 GCA_024694055.1 Lachnospiraceae bacterium
GCACTTCCAAATTCAGTGATTGTATAATTACAAAATTCAATGCTACAAGCAAAACACATATTATCCAAAAACACGCACCGGTCACAAAATTGGTGGCTGTACGCCATCCTAAAATGTTATGCCACGAGAATGATATTATCACGCTAAGTAAAAGAACGAATATTGATGCCAAAAGTTTTCTTATAAGATTCATGAACGCTCCTATTCTACCGGCTCTCCACATTCAGAGCAAAACTTCTTACCATATTCAATATCAGCGCCGCATTTGCATTTATGTTTAGCAAAAGAAAAACCACATTCGTCACAGAATTTTGCGCCTTTTTTTACCATATTCCCACAATGTGGACAACTTATACCTTCCTCAATCATTTGCTCACCACATTCATTACAGAATTTGGAATTCATTGAATTCTTAGCACCACATTTGGGACATATCCTTGATTTTGAATCATAAGCAGGATTCATGTTGGGGTTATTAAGATTAGAAACCATTCCCATGCCTACTCCCATGCCTACTCCTCCGGCTGCTAATGCTCCCGCAACTCCGCTTTCATTCTTGGCCGCAGATTCGTATACATCAAACGACCTCTTCGTAACGTACCTGCCATCGCCCATTATTTCGAATTCCGCCTTATTCTCCAAAATTGAATTTATTTTCTCAAAATCCTCATCTGGGAAGTTGACTGATTCAACATAAAAATTGACTACTCTAAGTCCATATTTTTCAAATTCTGATAACAACTTTTCTTTCGATTTATCAGATATATCTTCTAATCGAGCTGATATCTCAAGAGCAGATATTTTCTCATTTATTATTGTTTCAGCTATAACTGATTTTGTTTTTAACACCACTAAACCGCGATAAAAATCGCGAACCTTATCATATTTAACATAATCAGCACGACTCATCCCACCAATTAGTTCTTTAAAAAAAAGCTTGCTATCAACCAATTTTAGTCCCATTTGTCCAAAAGCTCTTATTCGCAAGCGAACAAAGTATTTTGGATCGACTATCGAAATTGGATCCGACGTTCCCCAATAAACATCCAATTTGGTTGCAATATTTATAAAGTATATTTCCGCTGAGAACGGAGTCTTCTTTCCAAACGGAGCGTTTACAACTTTACAAAGGATCGGTAGATTCTTTGTCTCAAGCGTATATGTTCCGGCTTCCATAACATCATAGATTTCTCCGCCCTTAACAAAAAGAGCTACTTGTCCTTCCTGAACAACCACCTGCGAACCCCATACGATTCCCTCTGCAGGATACTTATATACAATCCAGTCTCGTCCTCGTAAACCATCAAACTTGACAACATCAAATATCCCTGATTTAATATCCCCTACTGCATTTGCTCCATCGAATGCGTTCATATCTAGTCTCCTCTATATATGCGTAATAAGCATATGTTGCTTAATACTCAAATAGCATATCACATCCTGTCGTAAAATGGAAGAAAAACTTGAATAATGGGGAAATGAAGGAGGTGGCTCCATGGAATTTGATGCAGAAGGATTTGGCATGCGACTAAAGCAACATCGGATCAGGAATCATCTTACTCAAAAAGCCCTCGCAGAGCTGATTAATACAAACACAAGTTCAATTTCTCATTTAGAAAACGGAACTCATAGCCCATCGCTTAATACTCTGATCAAATTGTGCAGTGTTCTGGAGATTGGCGTAGATGATCTTCTTGCAGACAGTCTTCCGAATCGTGATGTTTTTCTAGACATGGACATTTCAAAATTGCTATCAAACTGCACTGAATTTGAGAAGCAGGTAATCAGGGATGTGATTATTGCATTAAAGAAAAGTCTTAAAAAGGGCAACTGATTTTCCATTGTTCACGTAAAGAGAGAGGAGTTAATTATGGAATTCACAAGAGCAGAACTTAAGGCACAGGCCAAGGAACAGTTGGCCGGAAAGGTATGGAAGCTGTTTTTATGCACACTCGTAGCATGCTTACCCGCTATTATCGTGAGCAGCATACAGAGTGCTTCAACGATTGCGAACGGAGGCGTTCCGGGACCTTTCGCATCAATGCTTACATCAGTTATCAACATTCTTATAACACCGGCATTATCACTCGGTCTTATAATGGTATATTTGAACGTAACTTACGGTGATGAGCCTCAGGTATCAACAGTATTTGAGCCTTTCAAGCGTAACTATGGCAAGACCATCGCACTTACACTTCTTGTAGGCTTATTCGTGATCCTGTGGACATGTCTTTTCATCATTCCCGGTATCATCATGGCTTATGCATATTCACAGGCTTGCTACATCTTAGCTGAGAATCCCGATATGTCAGCCATGGATTGTATCCGTGAGAGTAAGCGCATCATGAAGGGTCGTAAGATGGATCTGTTCATACTTGAGCTTTCATTCCTGCCCTGGGCACTTTTGGTTATTGTCACAGCAGGTATCGCATCAATCTATGTAACACCTTACATGTCACTTACAATGACCAACTTCTATCACAGGATCAAGAAGGGCGGAGATCAGGCTGGTGACTATAGCACATCTGCTACAGATACGATCACAGATATCATCGAGAATGCTTCTGACAAAGTAGAAGCAACTGTTGAAAACGTAACTGATCATATCAACTGATAGCTTAGAATAATCACAGAATGGTGGCATGCTCGCCATATTAAAAAAGGGGACTGCAGCGCAGTCCCCTAAAATATTGTTCTTTTCAGGCATCTTCAAGCATAGACTGCAGAATATCCTGCAATCTTATCAGCTCTTCTGCCATATCCTATCTGCACTTACGCTTCGATATCTCTCTCAGCGTCTTCCTTCAATTCTCTTACAAGTTCTTTTGCAAGTTCAACATTATTTTCTTCCAAAGCATTCTCTATTTTGGATAATGCCCTAAGGAGTTTTCTGCAATATGCTACAAATTCTTTCATATCTTCCATAAAAAACCTCCCTAACGGTATAAATATTATAGCATTACATTTAACCGTGTGCCATAATAATTATGCCATAACATCCATTTTATGGGCAATCTTGCCGCCTTTTACCTGATCCTCAGGGAAATATACATACAGCATCTCACCTCTGTGGAATGCCACAAACAGAAGATTGCATACTATCTTAAAATGAGTCGTCTCGGCATGATCCCATGCAGATTCACTTATCTTAAGTTCGAGATTGCCTGATCTTATATGAATGCATCCAAAGCCCAAGAACTTATATCTGTCATCTCCCAATTCACAATAGATCGCTACACTTCTGTACCATAGCCATATAAGGAATATCATACCGGCCAAGAACATTGCAGCACATAAGATGATCAATGCCTTTTGCAGTGTACTAAGTGAATTCCACCAGTCCTTTATCTTTTGAGACAGGCTCTTATGAGAATTGTCAGTATCAAGATCATTCATGGTAGTATCTTTGCCTTTTTCAGATATCTTGGGCATGATCTTTTCAACAGTCTCTTTCTTTTCATTATCGGGCTTTTCGGATTTATTAAATACACTTTTAACACTGTTTTTAAGCCTGTCTATTCCGGGATGAATAAGACTTGGAATTACTCCGGACACGGTCACTGACGCTTCTGCCGTATTGCCCGCATTATCAGAGACTGTCACGGTATATACACCGTCTAACCCGGCTATGAATACCGATCCGCTTCCACTTTCAGGACCGCTCCATGTAAAACTGCTTTGATTGATCCCTGAAGAATCATCGTTTGCGTATGCGCTTAGCATTGCTGCTTTGCCTTTTGCGATAAGCTCACAGGATGCAGTAATAACAGGTGCCACTTTGTCGATATTGGTCACCGTCAGGCTGTAGTACTCAGTATTGCCGTGCCGGTCTCTTACCGCGACCTTCACCTCTCCATTATCTTCTACCGATATACTGTCATCATCTGTCCATGAATCACCACTGTCATAAGAGAAGCAATTATCCGGCAAACCGACTCCATCCGTTCCGTCCGGATTTATGTCAACCGCATCAAAAGATACTTCTACATCGCCATTGGTCCAGTATCCAGGATACAGATCGTGTCTTACGCTTGGACTGTATTCATCAATAAAATCAATGACCATACTTCTTTGAGCGATATTGCCAAGTTTATCTCTTACGGCAAAATCCACCCTTCCGTTTCCGTTATAAGTGCGTGTAGTTGCGTCAGTCCATGTCGCACCACCATCATAGCTATATGGCTGAATATCAAGTCCTGAACCAACACGTCCGTCTGAAAGCATGTCATCACACTCTACCGTAAGCGTAGTCTGCCTTAAATTCTTGGTGTCATCATACTCAAACTTAAGTATCCTGGGTTCTTCATGATCTATATTGGAAATGGTGAAAGAAGTCTCCGTGATATTTCCAAGCTTATCACGTGATAAAACCGTATAATCACCGTTATCTTCATAAAGATGAACGTATTCATCGCACCAGTTAAGACCACCATCATAGCTGAAAGGCTTATCATCAAGGCCGCATCCATCACGCCCGTCAGGCTGATTATCATTGATCTCTACGATAGTGAAAGTCACGCCTTCTTTTATCCAATCCACAGGCGGGTCAAGTGTATATTCAATGACGGTAGGCGATGTAAAGTCTATATTGCTTATCTCAATGCTGTAGCCGGTGGTATTGTCATTTTTATCCTTAACAAGGATTTCAAGCACACAATTATCATCCACTATGATCTTGGGATCATCAGTCCACGTCTGACCGCCGTCAAAGGAATAACACTCATCGGGCAGACCTATTCCGGGTTGACCGTTCGGTTTATCATCAGATGAATCAAGTATCACCTCTATGCTTTCCGTGGTCCATTCCTCAGTGGATACACTATGTGTGACTACAGGGGGATAATCATCAATATTCTCAATGTTAAATTCCTTGGATGAAGTGTTACCAAGCTTATCCTTGACCATAAACGTAAATGATATGTTATGGTCGACGTATAATCTGTTCTCATCAGTCCATGTCTGTCCTCCGTCATAGCTGTATGGCATATCCGCAAGCCCACAGCCATTTCTTCCATCAGCCATGATATCATCACAATCCGCAACTACCTCCAAAGTACGAAGATTGTCCGTATGATCATAGTCGCATGACAGAATTCTTGGAGCTTCATGATCTATATTGCCTATGGTGAATTCAAACTCCAAAGTATTAAGCAGTCTGTCTCTTATAAGAACCTTGTAATCACCGTTTTCCTCATAAAACTGCGTGGATTTATAGGTCCAGGTCTGCCCTCCGTCATAACTGTAGGGGCGAGAATGCAAGCCGCATCCCGGGGTACCGGTCGGCTGTATATCATCCACATCGTCAAGGCTAAGCGTCACCCCTTCCTTCACCCAGTCCGTAGGATCAAGAGTATATGCCACTACGGTAGGCGCCGTAATATCTATGTTGGTCACATTCATGCTGTAATAGGCTTTATTGCCGTTTTTGTCACGAACAACAACACTTACTCTTTGATTGTCATTTACCGTTATATTGCCATCCGAAGACCATGTACGTCCGCCATCATATGAGTAGCAGTCTTCAGGCAGGCCAATTCCGTCGCTTCCGTCCGGATTCTTATCGATTGCCGAAAAAATAACCGTCACAGGATCTTTGGTCCATGTAGTCTTGGACAGTTCGTGACTGATCTGCGGAGCATGATCGTCTATATTGTCAATTGTTACATCATGCTCTGCAACATTGCCAAGCCTGTCTCTTACATATATGTGAATTGTCTTATTCTGTTCGGTAGAATAACATGGCGAAGTTGACCATGTCTGACCTCCGTCGTAACTGTATGGCTTAGGATCAAGTCCTGCACCGGTGCGTCCGTCAGCCATGACATCATCACACGTAAGCTCTATAGTGACACTTCGTCTGTTCGGACTGTGATCATAATCACAGTTAAGTATCCTCGGGGCCTCGTTATCGATATTGGAGATGGTAAAGGTAGTCGTAGTGGTATTTCCCACTTTATCTCTTGCCATTACGCTGTAAGTTCCGTTCTGTGTATAAAGATGTGAGGTATCCGAAGTCCAACTTGTTCCGTTATCATAGCTGTAAGGAGATGAATCCAGACCACTTCCGTCACTCCCGTCAGGCTGAGGATCTCTGACATCCAGCATGGTCAGTCTTACACCCTCTTTTACCCAACATGACGGATCCAAAAGATAGGATACTATCATCGGAGCAGTCACATCTATATTGCTTACATTGACGGAATACACTGCTCCTCCAGAACTTGAATTACCGTCGGTAGCAAGCGAAAAAGTATAGTTGCCGTTCTCGGTTATATGGAAATGACCGTTGTCATAGGCCGTTCCGTTTTGGATATACGGGTTGGATGCAACACCCATTCCATGACTTTCATAGCTTACATCTATGTAGAAATCCTTACACCAGTCACTGGTGCTTCTTGTATATGTCACATATCCTACAACGGCTCCGCTTCCATATCCGCATCCCATCTCATAGTAAGTATAGGATTCACTTCTTGTCTCACTGTGCGGGCAACTCTCACCTCCTCTGTCGCCGTGATACGATGCTCCGCATCTGTTACATTCCGATGTACCCCATGAATCACCCCAGTAATGGAGTGTTCCTCCGCAGGGAATTTCTATATCCCTGCTTCCACTGCACTGGATGTTATAGCATCCTCCACCGCTGTCGCTGTTGCCGGTATGAACATGATATATGGGATAGGTAACCGATTCTTCTGCAGCATGTGCAGTGATCGGAAGAATATACAGCATAATAAGCTGTATGAGCGAAAAGAATATTATGCCCGGGAATATCGGTCCGGGCTTTTTATGTACAAAAAAAGACATACTACCTCCTTAGGTCATATTTGATCGATAAACTGATGACCTATGCGCGGTTATATGTCTGTATAACGAATTTGAGTGATTGAATTATATATTAGCGCACGCAAAATGGCAAGAACTTTTTTGGCTTTTTCGTATTGCACTATGCAAACATCTGTTCTATAATGTGCTTATGAGATATGTATTGCACATCGACGTGAACAGCGCATTTTTGGCATGGTCAGCAGTATACAGGCTTAAAGAACTTGGGCAAAAGGATGATTTAAGAGAGATACCTTCCGTTGTCGGCGGAGATGAAGCATCAAGGCACGGTATCGTACTTGCCAAGTCCACTCCCGCGAAGAAATATGGGATTGAGACCGCGGAACCCATAGCTGCAGCCAGACGCAAGTGCCCGGGGCTTGTGATCGTACCGTCCGATTTTCAGACTTATAAGAAGTATTCCAATGCATTTATCGATATTTTAAGAGCTCATACCGATGAAGTATATCAGTACAGTATAGATGAAGCATGGGCGGTTTTTGACGGCTTTTTTGATTCGAATGAACAGGTTACGGCTTTTGCCTATTCTCTTAAGAGCGAGATATATGATAAGCTTGGTTTTACCGTCAACATAGGCGTTTCCACCAAGTTTACACTGGCCAAGATCGCGGGCGATTTTGAAAAGCCTGACAAAGTGCATACTCTTTTTGAAGAAGAAGTCCCTTATAAGCTTTGGCCACTTCCCGTGAATGTCATTTTATATGTCGGCAAAAGTATGACCTCATCTTTGCGTAAGCTTGGCATACTCACAGTTAAGGATCTTTATGATGCCGATCCGCAGATCATCTCTGACAATCTGGGTAAATTCGGTCTGTCCATATGGGAAAGCGCAAGAGGGGCTGATATTGATCCTTCAGGATGGGAAGAATCAGAACAGAAGGGATACGGCAACAGCACCACCACTGCTTCCAATACGGAAGATTGGAGTACGGCGCGCAAGATACTTATGATGCTTGCGGATCGTGTAGGTAAGCGTCTAAGAGAAGATGAGGTCTATGCCACCTGTATCAGTGTATCCGCCAGATATTCAGATTTTGATCACAGAAGCCGTCAGACTACCATAGAGACGCCTACATCATCAACTTCGGATATATATGATCATGCCTGTCTTTTGCTTGGAGAATTCTGGAATGAGGACAGACCCATAAGACAATTGGGGATCAGAGTAACGAAAGTTACGTCCGAACGGTATGAACAGCTGTCACTTTTTGATACCGCCTTAACAGACTGTGATAAGCGCATCAAAGCAGACCGGGCCATGGATGAGCTCCGCGCCCGTATGGGCAAGAATGCCGTAAGACGTGGCAATGAGATATGATTATTCTATAGATGCCTGAAAAGAACAATATTTTAGGGGACTGCATTGCAGTCCCCTTTTTGATGTATGTGATTATTTACTTTCGTGATATCCGGACTCGGTGTTGACTGACCAGACATTGCTCTTGTCTGTCCTGCCGGATATGATATTGGATACCGCTTCGAAAGACGTGCACATCGAATGATCCAGATTATTGTATCTGTGCTGACCGTTACGGCCCACGCAGTAGAGATTGTCTATGGAACTTAAATACGCTACAAGCTCATCCATGCGTGCATAAGTATCGAAGTATGCCGGATAAGCCTTCTTGACCTTCTCTTCATGATAATCAAGTACTTCACTCCTGTTGGCGATAAGTCCGAGATTGATCATATCCTGTATCGCAAAGTCTGCGAATTCATCCTCTGTCATATTCCACCACGAATCACCTTCATAGCAGAAATACTCAAGACCTACCCATACGGTATGCTCAAGATCCTTGATCATATAGGGTGACCAGTTGTTATATATCTGGAATCGACCCATCTCTATGCCCTTGTCATGAACATATACCCAGTTATCAGGGATGATGTTGGATATAGTCTTAAGTTTGGTCTTATTCTCAAGTAAAAGCTTCGGAACAAGCACTCCAAGAGTGATATAATCCCTATACGGAAGCCCCTGTGCGATCTGTCTCATATCATCCGGCACGTCATTCATACCGGCCACCAGATCCTTGACAGGCATCGAAGATATGATCACGTCACCTTCATATACCTTCTCACCGTCAGGCGTATCCACCTTAAGTCCGGTAAGATGATCATTCTCATCCTTGATGATACCGACAACTTTATGATTACGATATATGGTACCGCCCTTTTTAACTATCTCTTCGGCGGTAACATCCCACAACTGTCCCGGGCCAAGCTTCGGATACTTGAATTCCTCTATTAAAGAAGTCTCTACCTCTCTGCCTTCCCTGCCTGGCATGATCTTGCCGAATATATCCTTGACAATAGCTGCGATCGACAGTCCCTTTACTCTTTGGCTACCCCAGTCCGGAGCAATAACACTCGGATGTCTGCCCCAAAGGTTCTCGGTATATCTCTCAAAGAACATACTGTAGAGTTTCTTGCCGAACCTGTTGATATAGAAATCCTCAAGCGATTTCTCGGGACGCTTGTGAATCACACTTGCAAGATATGAGAATCCTACCTGTATGGTAGTAAGCAGCCCCATATTGGCTATGGTCTCAAACTTAAGTGATATCGGATAGTCAAAAAATCGGCGTTTAAAGAATATGCGGGACACACGCCTTCTTGCAAGCATCGTACGATCCGTCTTGTCAGGATCGGGGCCGTCTTTTGCAAGAGTCATGTCCACACCGAGCGTCTTATAGTCGCTGGCTTTTGAGCCCTGAAGCGGGAGCATCTTCTCCCACCATTCATTTACTTCATCTACTTTGGAGAAGAATCTGTGGCCACCCATATCCATTCGGTTGCCCTTATAGTCTACCGTCTTGGATATTCCACCCATATGCTCGGATTCTTCGAATACGATCACTTCGTATTCATCGCTTTTATCAAGTAGCTCATATGCAGCTGTAAGACCGGCGGGACCACCGCCGATGACCAGTGCTTTCTTCATCTATACCCCTCTTATCCGTTCCTTCATATATCACTTTATCACTTCTTGTGGTCGTAAGGGTGAATGGTGATGATATCGCCCTTATCATCAAAGTGAAGCTCTGTATATTTTACACATCTTCTGTGGTTGATGCCTCCTGAATACTCAGCATCATGATAGAAGAGATACCACTTGCCATTGTACTCTACGATCGAATGATGAGTGGTCCAGCCTATAACAGGCTCCATGATACGTCCTCTGTATGTGAAAGGACCCATCGGATCATCTCCGACTGCATATACAAGATAGTGTGTGGTACCGGTGGAATATGAAAGATAATACTTGCCATTTATCTTATTCATCCAAGGACCCTCAAAATATCTTCTGTCCTCGTCACCCGCCTTAATAGGCTCGCCGGATTCATCAAGTATTTTAAGGTTAACGGGAGCTGATACATACTCCTGCATATTATCATCCATAACCGCACACAAAGGTCCTACCGCAGGCTCATCTGCTGCAGGCTCGGTACCGTTCGGATCGAACTTGCCCGTCCTGTACTTCTCTAACTGACCGCCCCACAGACCACCGTTGTATACATAGACCTTGCCGTCATCATCAACAAATACTGCCGGGTCAATACTGTAACTGCCCTTGATAAACTCAGGATGAGGCTTAAAAGGTCCTTCCGGCTTATCAGACTCAGCGATTCCAAGTCTGAAGTTACCTTCCTTATCCCTTGCCGGGAAAAAGAGATAGTACTTGCCGTTCTTGTATGCTGCATCCGGTGCCCACATCTGGTTGGACACCCAGGGCACATCATCCATATGGAGTGCTACGCCGTGATCCACACAGTCAGCACCTATATCATCCAAAGAGAGGATGTGATAATCCTCCATCTGGTACTCATCGCCGTTGTCATTATCCTCTCCGTCATGAGCTATATCATGGGAAGGATAGATATATATCTTGCCGTTATATACGTGTGCAGACGGATCTGCCGTAAAAATATGTGTTACCAGGGGTTCTCTTTCCTTACTCATTTTATCCTCCAAATCTTTATTGCCACACTATATCTAATCTACCATTTTTGGCGCTTACAGTCAACGAAAACAGCTTGTCAGAGTACGCATTGTGTCATCAAAGTGAATCCATTATCACCTGGAACACTCTCTTGCTTGTCGCATTATCAAAATGCAGTCC
Organism: Lachnospiraceae bacterium; assembly: GCA_024694055.1. Taxonomy (GTDB): domain Bacteria; phylum Bacillota; class Clostridia; order Lachnospirales; family Lachnospiraceae; genus Colinaster. The sequence goes on from JAILKC010000055.1 coordinate 10,970, forward strand.
GTCAGTCAGCGTATATCCGTTATTTATCAGATAACTGTGAGTGTCTATCCATTTGACATTTTCAAGTTTGGCCCTGATCGTGTCATTAAAGAACACTACCTGATCCTCAGTCACGCTCGCAATATTCTGTACAGGATTGACTGATACAAAATATGTGATCGCACCTCTTTCGGCCCACTCAGCAGCCTTGGTGTTGACCAGTCTTGCGTATCTGTTGACATTACCTATATCATTGACACCGAGTGCGATCACCACTCGTGTGCCGTTTCCTATCATCTCATCTGCCTCAGGCAGCGCCGTACTCTCAAACCACTTATATCCCTTGCCTATCTTACATATCCATGAACAGCCTCCACCTCCCGTGGCATTCTTCATCATCACGGATCTGGAATCACCGATTATAAGCACACTCGAAGGCTCAATCACCTCAGGCGTAGGTTCTGAAGCCTCTCCTGCTTCCTCCTGGGCAGACATCTCTGCTATCAGTTTTTCCAAAGCATTGAGTTCTGTCTGTTCAGCATCCGCCACATCAGTGGTTTTACGATCGGATTCCTTTTCAGCCTCCCCTTCTTTTTTTTCATTAGCCGCTTCCGCGGTAGGGATGGCAGGTTCTTCATCACTTAAATAATCATCACAGGCAAAAACTGTATTGCCTTTATATGTGAATTCAAACCATCCACCTTCATCCTGCCCGATGACTTCTATGGATTCTCCCAACTTAAGCATACCTATGGACTCAAAATCAGTAGCGGGACCGAGTCTTACATTGACATTACTCACCGCATACATGGTCACGGCGGGATCGATGGATGTAACCTTGGTAAAATCCACTTTAAGCGTCTCTTCTTCCACCGTCTCATCCTGATCGGATTCATCCGCTTTTTCCGAAGGTTCATTACCCTCCTGCCCATTATTTTGACCCGACGGGCTTACCGCTTCGGTGATCGGGATAACTTCAGGAATGACTTTATTCTCTTTTTTTGACTTTCCGCAACCCACTGCCATGATGCATATTAAGACAGCCATGATTGCCGGAAGCAGCATCTTACGCATATTAAACCTCGTATACATATATTGTATAAGGTGATCCGTTACCCGTATAAGTACCCTTAAGCTTTAAGTTAAGTTCCTCGGCATTGTCGATCTCTATCCTTGAGAATATATATCTGCAGCCAAGCTCTGCAAGCGCTTTAGGATCGACAGAAAGCGAATTGTCCTTAAGTGTCATGTGTCTTAGCGGTGCAAATGTATTCTCATCACTCCCCGAATACAGATATGCCCTCGGACCCCATTCATCATAATACTGCTTAAATCCCGGAGCCGTATCAAGAGCAGGAGCTATCACTTTTCTCCACTTATCCTTATACTCCTGTGTGTACATTCCGATGTATCCGTCCAAAGTACTTATCCCATTGTACTGCAGTATGGCCGGATGAATACCGTACGCCGCCGACCATTCATCTTCATAATCAATGTCAGCCTTTATCTCATCAAAAAGGTCTTCCGAATAGAATTCCCTGTAATCGACCGTAGATGTCTCCTTGCCCAGAATAAGCTTATACGCCTGATTATAACACGTATAATAGAAATCATTATATACCTGAGGCTTGAGTGTGACTATTGCTATGATAAAAGTCACCCACACATTGGCTATGGTGACCCATGCCTTAAGTCCCGTATCATACATCCTCTTTGCCACAAGAAAAGCCAGTGCATACCATAAAAAAGTATTAAAATACAGTGTACGGTCAAGCTGAAAGCCTTTTAGTTTGGGGACAACAGTCTCCACAACGGTCCTGAATGGTTCCCAGTCATACATTCCATATATCAGGGAATTAAATATGATCCATAAAAACACAAGATTAATCGGATCCTTACACAAATCTCCCCATTCTCCGGCATGAATATGTCTGTAATTTAAATATATAATCGCAATTAAACAAACCGGCAAAGCCGCATACATATGGGAATCCTGACAATGGAACTGTGCATTCAGGAAACCTTCCAAGGCAAGTTTTAACACATCCGTAAAAGGAAGCGATGATATCACCATTGACTCCCTTATGGTCACGGTATCAGAAAAGAGCATCGCCGAAAAAAGTCTGTATTCAAATGTCACATATCCGAGGCTTAGGATCGCTACACTGGCGATCATCCTTCCCGGAAATCTTCTGTCTCTTATCCACAGTATGATAACCGCCACGCACATATAGCACAGGATGAAAAATCCATGGTACGAAAAATACGAGATCAAAGGATAGGCAAACAATGCCACATACCACCGAATACACTTTTTGACATCTGAAGCGAAGTATATCTTTCTAAGCATATATATAAGGAGAGGTACGGACGTAAAAGCTATGCCATATGTAGGGAATACCGGAATCAGTCCGAACGCCGTTCCCAGTATCCATATTAACGGCTTATATTTTCTGTACTTATCGGCATATACATCCTTGGCCAACAAGACGAATGAAAAAAGTCCAATAATTATCTTAAGAAAATATCCAATAAAATACGCAACGATCGAAGGAAATAAATAATACAGGATATTATACAATGAAAACTCTGAACCAAACACATCCCTGCTAAGTCCTCCGACAATGGGAAGATCCACTCCATGAGCAAAGAATGCATCATTAAGCTTCATCATCTTAAAATGTGCAACAAACAGATCAAGATTGTCATGAACTGCTATATAACTGTTATCTCTGTAGTACAAAAATACTGCTGCCTGCACAAACAATATCAGTTCCACGAGATATAGATACCAGAGTTTTCTTACGCTTTTGAGCACTTTTGCCATAGATTAAATCGTCCTTTACATTTATCCACAGCGTTGGAATAACTTGTGGATAAGTGAAAATTGTAATTATATATTCAAATCACAACGATGTAACAGATCGTCTTTTTCAGGCAGAGTTTTCTTCATTCTTGCAACATTTGCAAGTCTCCCTGCATTTTCACCCCAATATTTGGCCGTTTTCAGGCCTAAATTTCATTATTTCCACAATATCTTGTGTTTTCTTGCAAAACGACCACTATCGCACTGCGTCATCGTATGTATCATATATGCTATATATATGTTAAATCGAAAAAATACAAGATGTTGTAGCAATCCCTGTCGATAACTACAACACCTATTGTAATGCGCTTATTAATGCCCCGATTATAATGGCAAAGTCCGCTATATTAAAAACAATATTTCTGATCACGCTTGGAGCTTTTGCAAATACTATATAGTCCACAACATAACCTTTTTTAATTCTGTCATATGTATTGCTGAAGGCACCGCCAAGCAAAAGACCAAGTCCGAATCTTAATGCACCAAGCCCCTTTTTTGTGAAGGTGCATACAAATACCAAACCTATTATGATAGAAAATATTACGGATATAAATGCAACAGCCACCGGATGTTTATCGCCTTTATTTAAGAATGCGCCGCGATTATGATATGTGATCACCTTAATATTCCCGTCCAGATAATCATATACCGTATCATTATTCTCGCGGTGTTCTTTTATGCCACGGTCTATCCCTGCGATCGCCGTCGGTATGATCAGATTAAGCATCCGCTCTGATCTCCTTTAATTCATCACGTTCGGGCAGAGAGGCGGTATTGCTTCTGATATCTATTACAGGTCCTCCTGTACCCTCTATATACTCTTTTGTGATAGTGACTCTTCCTATATTGTCATCCTTGGGGATCTCATACATGATATCAAGCATAAGTTCCTCTATTATAGCCCGAAGTGCCCTTGCGCCCGTATCTTTTTCGATGGCTTTCTTGGCTATGGCTTCCAATGCACCGTCATCAAAACACAATTTAACTTCGTCAAGTTCAAGCAATTTCTCGTATTGTTTGAGTATTGCGTTGCGGGGTTCCTTAAGAATACGCACCAGCATATCCTCTGACAGCCCCTTAAGCGTACATATGATGGGAAGTCTTCCTATAAACTCGGGGATCATACCGAATTTCTTAAGGTCATCTATCGTTACCTGCTGCAATATGTCTTTATCGTGATCAAACTTATCCTTTAGTTCGGCCCCATATCCTATGGATGTCTTCTTGCGCAGACGCTGTTTGATGATATCATCAAGATCCGGGAACGCTCCACCGCATATGAAGAGAATATTTCTGGTATTGACCGTAGTCATGGGCACCATGGCATTCTTGCTCGATGCTCCAACAGGGACCTCTACTTCAGCCCCCTCTAAAAGTTTAAGCATACCCTGCTGCACAGATTCACCGTTGACATCTCTCGAACCGTGATTATGCTTCTTGGCTATCTTATCTATCTCATCAATAAATATAATACCCTGCTCCGCTCTGTCCACGTCATTGCCTGCCGCAGCCAAAAGCTTGGATACCACGCTCTCTATATCATCACCTATATATCCGGCTTCGGTAAGTGAAGTAGCATCGGTAATAGCAAGCGGAACATCAAGTATCCTCGCAAGCGTTCTTACCAGATATGTCTTGCCTGAACCGGTAGGGCCTATCATGAGTACATTGGACTTCTCTATCTCTATGGAATCCATTGTATCAGTGGCCACTCTTTTGTAATGATTGTATACTGCGACGGATATGACCTTCTTGGCCTTCTCCTGACCTATCACATATTCATCGAGCATCTCTTTGATCTTGTGTGGAGCCGGAATATCCTCAAGTTTTATGATCGGCTTGTGTTCCTTGGGTTTTTTCACCCTCTGCCTTCCGGGCTCTGCGCCGCCGAAGAGATCGGCCATATTAAGGAAACTTATATTGGGCATTCCCTGGAATATACTGCCCAAAGGTGTTCCCTGGCTCTTTCGCTCTTCTTTTTCATCAGGCTTATCTTCAGGCTCTGTATCCTGCCCTGGTTCCCGACCGTCAGGATCGTCCGTATTCTTCATGGCAGCACTTGCTTCGGCCTGTTTGATAAGCTCATCCACACGACTCATCCGAGCGTCATCAGACTTATGCTCACTTTCTTCCTCTTTACGCACTTTAGGCTCATCCGAACCGGATGAGCCAAAAGAATTCATTATATCATTGGCCGCCTTGGCCATCATGGCCGGATCCGAACTAAGCTTACTTAAATCGAACCTGCTCACTATGTCCATCGTACGTCCCATGCAATCCTGGCACACACACATATTGTTCATAAGGTGTACCATCTTGCCTGCTTTGCTCTCGCTTCTGCGACAGAGCACGCATATTTCTTCGTAATCGCCCATATATTCCTCTTAATTCATTATTTCAGGGCATCCTTTTCTACCAGTTTAACACTGACAGTCATATCGGTATATTCACCGTCTGAGAGTCTTGCCAGTTCCACTTCCACAGTCTCACCGACTTCATGATATTCAAGCTCTGCTCTGAGCTCTTCCATCGATTCAATCTTCTTGCCTGCCACCTTCGTGATCACATCACCCTGCTGCAGACCACTCTCATATGCACCTGTATCTTCATATACATCTCTGACAAGGACTCCGACAGGTAATCCGTATACCTGTGATACTTCTTCAGTAACGGTCTGTCCGCCTATTCCGAGATATCCCTGTCTGTTTACACTTACTTTTGTTCTCTCAGTACTTGTAACTATATCGCTTAAAATAGGCTGTGCCGATGTGATCGGGATGGCAAATCCCACACCGTCTACTGCAGCACCACCGATCTTGCTTGAGCTTATTCCGATCACTTCTCCGCTCATATTGAGGAGCGCACCGCCTGAATTACCCTGATTGATAGCCGCATCGGTCTGTATAAGCCCCTTTGACTCTGTTCCGTCAGACATCGTCAGGCTACGGTCTACCGCACTTATCACGCCTGATGTAACTGTCTGTCCAAATCCCAAAGAGTTGCCTATCACTATTGCAGGCTCGCCAATCTTTATGGCATCGGAATCACCGAGTGTCGCTACTTTGATCTCATTCTTCGTACTGTCTTTAAGATCATCCGTATCTACTATAATCACCGCAAGATCAACATCTGCATCAGTACCCTTTATCACTGCCTCGGCAGTCTCTCCGTCTATGAACTGAACTTCGAGCTTCTCACTGTCTTCGACAACGTGATTGTTGGTAGCTATGTATAACTTGTCTGCGTCCTGACCTATTATGATGCCGGAACCGCCGCCACTCGCTTCTCTGGATATCGTCTGTCCCCAGAAACTCTGCTCCGTGACTACATACTTACCTGTGATGGACACTATCGAAGGCATTGCCTCATCCACGATCTGTGACACATCCGTAAGCATTGCATAATAGCCTGTATGCCCGTCACTGTTTTTAAGGATCTCCGGCTTGGCATCGGCCGTTTTCTGCTCAGGTTCTGATTCTTCTTTCGGCACCTGCTCTATAACAGCGCTTTCATTTGAAGGAGTGATGCCCTTGGTCTCAGCTTCCTTTGTTACCTTGTTAAAAAGGAAGAAGCTTGCGCCTGCCATAAGTCCGAATAATATTCCAAGTCCCACGACCGCCATAACGGTACCGAACATCGAACCATGCTTCTTTTCTTTATGCGGCTTGTCCTCGCCAAAACCGGTACCATATTTACTGTGTTCTTCAAAACTGCTGTGATATGTATTGCCGGTCGGCCTTGAATAATATGTTCCGTTATCCGTCCGGGATGATTGTTCTGACATGCTTCCTGTCGTGTAGGAAGCCCTGTTCTCACCGGATGTATAATCATAATGCCTGCTCGAATACAGGCCGCCGGAACTGTTCTGTGTACTTACTGCATTGTTCTGAGTCGTGCCGTTACTGCCACTGACATCGGATGTATTGCTGTTATCACTGTTATCACTATTGTTCAGATCATTATTCATTCCATACTCATTCATCATTAGCCTCCGTTCCGGAGCGGGATCATAACCTCTCTCCTTTTGATAAGGCTAATATAGTATTAAAATGTGTTCAAATTGTGTACAGAATGTGTGAATTTTGTCAAAAATTTATGTAAACCTGCAAATCAAGCAGCAACTCACTTTATCATATACCTGATCTGAACATGCACCTGTCGGATCATTCAACAGTAACAGATTTAGCCAAATTCCTGGGCTTGTCAACATCAAGTCCCTTGGCTACACTTAAGTAATAGCCAAGCAACTGAAGAGGGATGACCGCAAGCGATGCTGCAAAATGTTCATCAATCTTGGGCACATATACCGCAAAATCCACTGTATCTTCTATCTCATAGTGACCGTATGTGGTAAGTCCCATAAGGAATGCACCTCTGGCCTTACACTCTACCATGTTGCTGACAGTCTTCTCATACAGATCATTCTGCGTAAGCACGCCGATCACTAAGATATCATCTTCTATCAGACTGATAGTTCCATGCTTAAGCTCACCTGCTGCATATGCCTCCGAATGGATGTAAGAGATCTCTTTCATCTTAAGGCTTCCCTCAAGAGATACCGCGTAGTCAAGACCTCTTCCCACAAAGAACACATCCTTTGCATTGGAGTACTTGGCCGCAAACCACTGAAGTCTCTCTTTATCCGTAAGGATCTTTTCTATCTTCTCCGGTATGGTCTTAATCTCTTCTATGTATGAAGAATATGTCTCGTCATCTATAAGCTTTCTCACACGACCAAACTGTATGGCAAGCATGTAGCATGCCACAAGCTGTGTACTGTAAGCCTTTGTAGTAGCCACGGCTATCTCCGGACCTGCCATTGTATACAGTACATGATCCGCTTCGCGCGCAATGGATGAACCCACTACATTGACTATTCCGAGTGTCATGGCACCAAGCTTACCTGCCTCTCGAAGACCCGCTAACGAGTCTGCAGTCTCTCCGGACTGAGATATCACTATTACAAGATCGTTTTCATTTAAAAGAGGCTTCCTGTATCTGAATTCTGACGCAAGTTCAACCCTGACCGGAATATGAGCAAGATCCTCAAATACATACTGAGCCGCCATTCCGACATGCCATGCCGAACCGCATGCAACTATATAGATCTGTCTGATCTTTGCTATCGTCTCCTCGTTAAGGCCTGTCTCAGTAAGATCTATCTTATCTCCATTCATAAGGGATGCGACCGTATCTTCAACTGCCTTGGGCTGCTCATGTATCTCCTTCATCATGAAGTGCTCATATCCGCCCTTCTCAGCCGCTTCGGCATCCCACTCTATCTCGACCTTCTCCTTTTTGATCTCGTCACCATCGAGATTATAGAAATGCACCTCTCCGGCACGAAGACAAGCCATCTCCTGATTGCCGATATAATATACGTTTCTGGTGTACTTAAGGATAGCCGGTACATCGGATGCAACATAAGTCTCACCATTCTCCACGCCTATGACCATCGGAGAATCTTTTCTCGCAACCCATACCTCATCCGGGCGTTCCCTAAACATAAGTGCAAGCGCATAAGAGCCACGTACACGTACCATGGTCTTGGCGATCGCATCTATGGGGCCGATATTATATTTGTTGTAATAATAATCTACAAGCTTAACAGCCACTTCAGTATCCGTCTGAGAATAGAACTCATACTCATGACGAAGCAGCTTGGCCCTCAACTCCTGATAATTCTCTATGATACCGTTATGCACGCCGACCACATTGGCTTCTTCAACAGCTATGCCATGATCCGGTCCGCCGCATGATACGTGAGGATGTGCATTGATCTCGGAAGGTTCTCCGTGAGTCGCCCATCTGGTATGGCCTATGCCGATCTTGCCGGCAAGTGACTTACCGTCATTGGTCTTCTCAGCCAATTCCTTAAGTCTTCCCTTGGCTTTAACGACTCTTACACGTCCGTCCTCGTCCCTGACAGCCAGTCCCGCAGAGTCATAACCTCTGTATTCGAGCTTGGCAAGTCCATCCAAAAGGATAGGTGCCGCCTGCTTATCTCCTATATATCCTACTATTCCACACATATTCTTTCCTCCATCGCCTTTCGGCCCAAGGTCTACTCAAAATATCCCGGATTGGATGAGTGTTTCTTAATATACCCCATCGGGATCCTTTTATGATTCTTACCTATCAGATATCCCGCATATCTGCAGCCCGTAGTCCATATATATCCGGGGATATGCAAAATTTCCCCGCCACGGGCCATGGCTTTTATTGTCTTTATCACAAGTTTCTTACCCTCTGCCTCGGACGAGAGCCCTTCAAAGACTTCGGGGTGTTCTGCCTGAGATAATCCAAGATCGATATTGCGTCTGAACTGTTCCCCGGCTGAGTAATCATGTGAATGGTACACCCTTGCATCTGCGGCATATGCTATACTGTATCCCGCCTTTACCGCACCGCAGGCATATATCATATCTTCATTGAATATCGTTTTCTTTATAAAACCGCCCAGCCTATCGTATATATCCCTGCGATAAGCGCAGCTTACATTGGAGCAGAAAAAAGCTTTAATGCCAAGCCTTTCTACATCATCCGGTCCCTTTACGCAGGACTTATCGGGGTAGTTAAATTCCCTTGCCGTACGTTCGGCTATACCGCTGCCCGCCTTGGGAAGCTGCCTGGCATAACTGACCGCTATATCATCTTTAAGCGGTGCCGTCAGATTCTTAACAAAATCTTCATCTGCAGGAACCGCATCCTGCGTCATACATATAAAAATATCCGCATCTGAGTGCATGACTCCCGCAGCTCTCGTAGCCCCGTGATCGAACTCTTCCTTTGCGATATTATAGATCTTAACATTGCCGGCTGGTGAGTAGCTCTCATTTTTTAAAAGATCCGCAAGATAGCGCTCCTCGGTATTCATGATGATGATATGCTCCGGCTTGACAGTCTGTTTGCCAAGCATATCGAGAATATCAAGCAGTTCTCTGTCCGGCTTATATGTAGGTATGATCACATCTGTCATATTAATCTTAATTCCCGGCTGCTGCCGATATCATCAGTATCCGGTATCCGAAGAAACCTTATTACTGTAGGTAGTAACCTCCGAAGAAGGTGTGTATGAATAATCGTCAAAGAGGAACTGCTGGAGCAATACCACGTTCTCCTCGAGATTAGCCGGGATCACGCACGATCCCTTCTGACCTACAGTACCCGTAGCACGGTTGGATTCGAACGGGAATCCGTCACTGCCTACAATATTGTACTTTCCTACCGAACCCAAAAGTGAGATTATCTCATCCGAATCAAGCGAGGTAGATATGTACTCGCTGACACCCTCGTATGCAGCGGCAAGCTCTTTGGGGCTGGCCTGCTTGGCTACATTAAGACACTCACCTATGACATTACGCTGTCTCTCGGCTCTGACAAAGTCATTGCCGACATATCTGATCCTGCAGTATGCAGTAGCCTGAAGACCGTTTAATCTCTGCACGCCTGAACTCTTGACAGCCGTGTAGTCCTTGCCCTCGGTAGCATAGAAGTTCTTATCGTCGTCAGATTTACCCACCATACTTATCTGGTAGTTGTTAAGGTGGACTATCTCTTCATCCTTTACATCTATAGTCACTCCGCCAAGCGCATCCACAATCTTGGCAAGTCCCGTGAATCCTACCGTCACATAATCCGTGATATTGAGGTCAAGGTTCATATTGAGCATGTTGATCGCCTGCTCCGGACCGCCTTTGGCATAAGCCGCGTTACATTTGTTATATGTATCGTTACCAAGATTAAGATATGTATCTCTGAATACCGAACACAGTTTGACATCGCCGGTATCCTCGTTGATGGAGGCGATTATGATCGTATCCGATCTGTTGCCTTTGCCAAGCGACTTATCTCTCGCATCGACACCGAACAGAGCGATATTACGATAACCCTTAAGAGTCTCATCCTCCATTCTGGCAGCCACCGTATCATTGATGACTATATCATCTTCATTGATCTTGATCTTCTGAATGGATGTACCCTTTTGTACGAACCATACCACTCCCACAAGTCCCAAAAGTGCGATCAGTTCGACTATGAGGAATACTATACGGCGGCGCTTTTTCTTACGCTTCTTGGCCGCCTCCGCCGCAGCTCTTCTGGCTTCTTCAGCCGATCTTTTTCTCCTTTGCGGAGCTGCGGATTTTCTTCTGTCACTATAATCATCATAGTCGTCATATCCGTCATCATAATCCCTGCGCCGAGACGCAGGTTCTCTACGTCTGTTGGCAGACTCCCTGTACCTCACATCGGATTCCCTACGTCTACTGCCGGCCTCACTTCTTCCGTCGTCAGACGGTCTCCTTCTGGCAGGTTCTCTGTAGTCATCCTCGTAGTATCTGTCTCTTCTGCCGTCTCTGTTGCTAGCCATTAAATATACTTCTCCCCTTCCGTAAATATGTTATGATCTTTCAATCCTTAATACGCATTCTCATTGATAAAGCCTCTGAATATAGTAAGGAACATTATCTTAAGATCAAATAGCATTGACCAGTTCTCTATATAATATATGTCATAGTCTATTCTCTTATATATGGACGTATCCCCTCGAAATCCATTGATCTGCGCCCATCCCGTAAGACCGGGTCTTACCTGGTGCTTGATCATATATCTCGGGATCTCTTCCTTAAACTTCTCAACAAACAGAGGCCTCTCAGGTCTGGGACCCACAAGGCTCATGTCTCCCTTAAGGATATTGAAAAGCTGCGGAAGCTCATCAATACTTGTCTTTCTGAAAAATCTGCCCACTTTGGTTACTCGCGGATCGTTCTTTGTCGTCCAGGCCTGAACTTCTTTTGTAGTATCCTGTACATACATGGTCCTGAACTTGTACATATTAAACGTCTTATTATGTAAACCGACACGCTCCTGCTTATATATCACAGGCCCTTCGCTCGTAAGCTTGATGATCACAGCCACAATAAGAAGCAACGGTGAAAGCACGATAAGCCCCACAAGCGAACAGATGATGTCCGTAAGTCTCTTGACCACCGCATTAAACGTATTGGAAAGCGGTATATATCTTATATTGATAACGGGCAGACCGTTAAGATCCTCCGTATATGGTCTGTTGGGAATTAAGCTGTTGTAATCGGGGATAAACTTGGTGTGAACTCCCGATTTCTCACACATGCCCACAAGTTCCTCAAGTCTGTCATAGTCTGAGAGTGAAAGCGTAACGGCTATCTCGTCAAGCTGACTTACCGGAAGGATCATGCTCAAGTTGTCTATGCATCCGATGACTTTCACACCTTTATACATAGTGCCGCGAGGGACCTTATCATCCAATATGCCGCGTACCACATAACCCCACTGAGGATTAGCCTTGATACGGCTGATATATTCCTCTGCCGCGCGTGAATAACCAATTAACAGAACATGCTTGATATTATATCCGCTTCTTCTGATCTTGCTTAGGATCCATCTGATGATCAGACGTTCCAAGATCATGAGCATCGCACAGACTATGGAATATATAGCGATGAGTCCACGGGAAAAATCACTGATCTTAAATACTGCGATACATACAAGAAACACAACTGCGCCTGCAAGGTTGGACCCGAAGACCTGAGTGATCTCAGTCTCGATACGCCTGGTCCTCTTGGCAGTATACATCTTGTTCAGATAATACATTGCCAGATATCCCGGCACCAGGAAATAGAGCGCAGAAAAATAAAACTGCATGGTATATGCGCCCGCACCCGAATCTGCAAATGGGCCTTCAAACTTAAGCCACCATGACAGCAGATAGGAACCGGCGATAATGATCGCATCCAGTAAGACCTGCAACCTGTTAAAATACTTTTGATTATCCCTTATCATTTCAACATTCTCGTGTCACTTCCAAACCCATTATCTGGGTCTGAGAAAACATGAAGACACTATCTATAGTATTTTACTATAATATGCCGCAAAGAGCAACCTACGCAAAAAACCTTATGATATTGGCCCATAATTCCAGCTGTATCTTAATATAAGAAGGCAGATTTTTAAAGGAAAAGCGTACTTTCTTGACCCTTCCGATCCTGCTGTATCCAAGCTTAAGCCCCCTAAAGAGTCCTTTTAGATATTTAAAGCCAAATCCCTTCTTGGTAAAAAACAGGAATTTAAGGAAAAAACCCGCCATAAGAAACGGAAGATTTATAAGCTGTTGCAAAAGCGGCATGTTCTTGCATATTATGTATATATTGTTTCTGCTGCTAAAATTTAACTTAAACTCATTGTATCTCGACCCGGAAAATCCGCTTCCGGCGTGCAGGCAGACCGCCGACGGCTCATACATATTGATATAGCCTTTTATCCTTGCTCTGTATCCCACATCCACATCTTCAAGATATGCGAAGTGTTCTTCGTCAAAAAGTCCGATATCTATAAGGACATCCCGTCTGTATATTGATGCACCCCCGCAGGCAGAGAATATTTCTCTTGGCTTATTGTAGTCAGAAGCTTTTTTATCCGTGCCGCAGGCAAATGCCCACCCCAACGCACAGTAATAATCCCCGGCTCCATCTATCTTATCCGGATCATCCATTCTGACCATTTTGGCACTTACGCTGAATATCTTTTCATCTGCTTCTATCGCGCGCTGCAGCGCCGCAACGAAATCGGGTTCCACACGTGTGTCATTATTAAGAAGTAAGCAATAATCCGTCTCAGAGGCTTTGATACCCCGGTTGACAGCTGCCGCAAAGCCCGTGTTTTTCTCTGAAGTAAGCAGCCTCACCCACTGATACTCATTTCTTAAAAGTTCAATACTTCCGTCAGTCGATCCGTCATCCGACACAACAACCTTAAAATCCTGAGGTTGACATAACTTAAGGCTGTCTAAACAGTCCTTTAAATACTTCATTCCGTTGTAATTGGGTATCACCACCGTAGTCTTTGCCATGTTCATCCTCATTACACTATATTTCTGTATTCATCCCGGGATCATACAGACAGAGATATCCGTCCATTCCTATCTCCCTGCAGATTCCGAGACTTACATCCAGATACTCATAATCCTCATAATCAAGGCTAATCAGATATGAGGTCATATCCACGAAAGGCATGTCATATTCGCCGTTACTTACCTCATCTTCAAGTTTAAGTATCCTTCCTCTGTCAAAAAGGCTTAAGTATCTGTCATCCTTGGCATATTTAATGAGCAGATATGCAAGTTCCGTGCGAATGACCATATTCCTGATATCCAGCGTAGGGAAAGTCTGCTTAAGCACCGCTCTGTGTATATAGCCCGACAGATGTATGTTCATTCCGTCAAAGGGACAGGTCTTGGTCTGATCCATGGGACCGCCGACATGACGTCCTTTTTTTATCACCGTTCCGCCTATGGCACCTATGTCAAAGCGGTTTAAAAATGTATTATAAGCTATACGCCCCCTTACCGTGGAGGTTAAGATATTTTTCTTTTTTAGTTTCTCGCCGTTATCAGACGTATAAGTCATACCGTCACGATATATCACATTAAAGAATCCTTTGTGATCGGTATACTCCACCACGGCCGACAATCCTTTTTTTAAAAGATAGTCCTCGATCGCCCGCTTGCCGGCTTCATAGGCATAATCTTTACTGGCAGGATTGGACGCGGTCGAAGCTTCGTGACATCTCCAGTGATAGAGGACTTTAGCTATATGTCCGTATTCAACGCGCTTATGGGCCGCCATCTCGCATGTGGCGGCATAGGCTCTTAATACAAGGTCATGATCCTGTGCTCCGTCATATTCCTTGCGCAGTTTAAGTTCCTTCATAAGCCTCGCATTCATTACGAGGAAATGACAGATATAATTATTGGACAGCAAAAGATCGAGATTAAAGTCCGGTTTAAAGTTGGGTTCAAAGAAACGCCTGCACTCCGCATCGCATTTATCCTCATCAGAATAGATAAAGGCATAGTTGACACCGTTTTTACGGCCGTTTTCAATGAGTGTTACATATTCATAAAAAGCGTTGGGAGTGATCACGTCATCATGATCGAGCAATCCGATGTATTCCCCGATAGCTACACGGATACCGGCGTTGGTATTGACTGAGATGCCCTCATTTTTCTCAAGATGCATGTATTTTATCCGGTAATCGTCATATGAAGATGTCACCGTCTTAACCGCATCAGATGTCGATGCATCCGCAATTATCAGCTCATAATATGAATAGGTCTGCGAAAGGACTGATTCTATGCAGGCTCTAAGATAAGTCTCATTTGTCTCATATGTCGGCACCACGATACTTATAGTGACCGGATTGGAAAATACGCGCCTGCGCTGCTTGCCAAGTTCCTCTTCCGTAGGCGGAACGAAGCTGTAATCGCGTTTTTCCACTACTTTATCAACGATCGCGTAGAAAGTCTTCTTTATTCCGTTTCTGTTAATATAATCTCTGACTCTTGCTATATTCACATTGATCCCTTTGCTCTTATGCTACAAAAGCCCTGCTGCCACACGGGCAGAGGGCTTGCAGTTACAAAAAATAAGGTCTAGATATATGACTTAAGTGCCTCGGTGAGCTTCTGATTCTTAAGAGCTGCATCCTCAATATTATCGCCCTTAACACCCATATAGAACTTGATCTTGGGCTCGGTTCCCGAAGGACGTGCGCAACACCACGAATCATTATCAAGATCAAAATACAGTACATTTGACTTTGGAAGCCCGGTGGAGCTTACAGCCCCTGTCTGCAGATCGGTGATGACATCTTTTTCATAATCTCTGAACTTAAGTACCTTAAGGTCTCCAAAATTCTTGGGTGGATTCTTACGCAGATTCTCCATTATCTCGCTAATCTTCTGCGAACCCTCTATACCCTTAAGGGTGATCGTATACAGATCCTCCTTGTAGTAGCCGTATTCTGCATACATCTCAAGCATCTGGTCCCATACGGTCTTGCCGTTTGCCTTGCACCATGCAGCCACTTCGCACAGACACATAACTGCAACTATCGCATCCTTATCTCTTGCATGCGTACCGGCAAGACATCCGTACGACTCTTCAAGTCCGAAGACGTAATTGTTGCTTCCACTGCGCTCAAACTTCTTGATCTCATTGCCGATGTACTTAAATCCCGTGAGTACTTCAAAAAGCTTCACATCATACTTGGCAGCGATCGGATCGGCCATATTGGTGGTAACTATAGTCTTGACAAGAGCGGGGTTGACAGGCATTGTACCCGTAGCTCTGCGCTCTCTTAATATATATTCTGCTATGAGCATGCCGGACATATTGCCTGTGAAAGGTATATATTCTCCGCTCTTTGTATCAAGTGCATATATTCCGAGTCTGTCGGCATCGGGATCTGTAGCGAGCACGATGTCCGCATTTTTTTCTTTTGCAAGCTTAAGTGCAAGGGTAAATGCCTTGGGATCCTCAGGATTGGGATATTCAAGCGTGGTAAAATCCGGATCGGGAAGTTCCTGCTCAGGCACTACATACACATTCTTAAATCCGAGTTCTGATAATATACGACGAACCGGCTTATTGCCCGTACCATGGAAAGGCGTATATACGATCTTTATATCCTCTGCAACCTTGGCTATGACATCGGGATGAACGATCTGTTTCTTGAGCTCGACCATGTATTTATCATCGATCTCCTTGCCGATCACCTGGTACAGTCCCTTGCTCATGGCCTCATCCTTGGGCATGGTCTTCACTGTATGGTAGTCGGTGACCTTATTGACCTCAGCTATGATCTCTCCATCCATGGGAGTGGATACCTGTGCACCGTCCTCCCAATATACCTTATATCCGTTGTATTCCGGAGGATTGTGGCTGGCCGTTACCACTATTCCCGATATGCATCCCAAAGTACGAAGCGCAAAACTAAGCTCAGGTGTAGGGCGAAGCTCATCAAAAACATAGGCCTTTATTCCGTTGGCTGCCAGACAAAGCGCCGCCTCGTCAGCGAACTCAGGGCTCATGCGTCTTGAATCATATGCGATCGCAACTCCCTTGTTCTGACCGTTTTTTGAGATGATATAATTGGCCAGTCCCTGCGTAGCCTTACGAACCGTGTATATATTCATCCTGTTGGTACCTGCACCGATCACACCTCTTAGTCCGCCGGTACCGAATTCGAGTTCCTTATAGAATCTCTCTTCTATCTCCTTCTCATCACCTGAAATAGACTTAAGCTCTTCTTTGGTAGCCTCGTCAAAATAGTCATCAGTAAGCCAGAAATTGTACTCTTCCTTGTAGTTCATAATGATCCTCCTGAAAATGTGCGTTCTGCTCTATTCTATATCTTCACCGCATAATCACTTCTGTCCAAAGAAAAATTGGGATTGTAGTACGGATCGCCGGCCGCGAGTTCCTTGGCCCATTTCTCTCTAAATCTCTCCGATTCCCTGTTATACCTCTCAGCCTTTTCACCGTCTGTATCAAGACCGCGGCTTACGGACTCATAATGATACAGCTCCGCAAAAGGAGTAAATACATTAAGGTATCCCTTTTGTCTTAACTTAAGGCAAAAATCCACATCATTAAGCGATATCGCAAAATGATCGTCAAGTCCGCCAAGTTTATTGTACAAATACTTTTTGACCATCAAACATGCCCCGGTAACCGCCGTAACATCCTGCGCATAACAGAGTCTGCCCATGTACCCGAGATTGTCGTAAGCTTTGCCGTAATGAGTATGACCTGCGGTTCTGTGCGCCCCGAGGCCAATCACGACACCTGCATGCTGAATGGACTTATCAGGATATAAAAGCTTGGCTCCTACAGCACCTACATCCTTGCGCTGTGCATACATAAGTAACTCTTCCATCCAAGTCGGAGTGATGACCTGGGTGTCATTGTTAAGTAAAAGCAGATACTGTCCATCCGCATACTCCGCTCCGTAATTGACTATCCTTGAATAATTGAAAGAGCCGATATATCTGATGATCTTGATATTATCCCGCTTAAGGCTCTTATAATACTCCTCTATCTCCATTGTCTCGGAGTTGTTCTCGACTATGATGATCTCATAATTATCATATGTCGAACGGTTTATGATGGAGTCTATACATCTCTTAAGGTCATCGGTATGATCTTTATTGGGTATCACTATTGATATCCTGGGATGACCGACAAGTTCATATTTTATGCGGAATATGGTCTCAAAGGCTCTGGTACTCGATATCTCAAAGTTCTTGTATCCATGAGTCCTTAAATGATCTGACACCGCGCCTACCGCTGCTTCTATGGCATAACTTTTGGCACTGATATCACTTGCAACGCTGCCCGCATGTGATCTCCAGTAATACATGAGCTTGGGAACATGGACGATATGCTTCGCCCTGTCAGTAAGCCTTAAGATCATGTCATGATCCTGGCTTCCGTCATATTTTGTCCTGAAAAGCTCCATATCTTCCAAAAGCGTACGTTTAAAGCAGCTGAAATGACAGATATAATTGTTCGCACGGAGATTGTCTACCGCATAATCAGGCTTAAAATGCAGGGTGATCATCTTATCGATATTATTGTTCTTAAAGGTTGCCTCATCACAGTATATGTAATCGGCATCCTGCTCATTGATGACTTTCACGTACTCATACAGCACGCTGGGATGCAATATGTCATCATGATCAAACAGCGCTATATAATCACCCGTAGCCAAGCGCAGGCATTCATTGGTATTACCGGAAATACCCTTATTGACCTCCAACTTACGATACTTGACCCTGCCGTCTTTTTCGGCCAGTGACCTGGCATATTCGCCCACATATCCATGTTCTTCATCGGATCCGTCTGCAAGACAAAGTTCCCATTTACCGTAGGTCTGTGCAAGAACCGACTCCGCCATCTGCTTAAGATAAGAGCTCGGTGTATTGTATAACGGCACAAGGATACTGATCACAGGCATATAATTCCATACGGTCTGCGCCTGTGCCTTAACCGTCTGATCATCGGGGAAGCTTCTCTTTCCGTAGTTGCGCTTGGCCTTACGTTCCTTAAGCTTATATATCACCTTATCCACGAAGCCTTTAGGACCGCCCAGACCCTTGATACGCTGCTTAAGCCTGCCCGTTTTGATCATCATATCCCTGATGCCTTTGGTGCACTTCCACAGAGGATTGCTGTGTATGCGCTCAAGTCTGAAGTTTAACATCTCACTTTCCTGTTCAAGCGCAGCAATTCTCTCAACAAGTTCCCTGTTCTTCTTAAGTTGTTCTTCGTACAGTTCCTTGTAAGTATCACTCATTACTAATATACCTGTTGGTAAATCTGCAAAGTTTTAACCTTGACGCAAGACCTCTTGCCATCACGCCTACCCGATATTCACCCTTTGGAAGACCTTCCATATCGGGAACCATAGAAAAACCACACATGGCAGGCCGCTCTTCCCTGTCGAGATTGATCTCAAGATCCGGTCTGTAAACCTTATTACACGGCAATTCATATACTCCATCACTTCCTTCAAAAAGAAGACTGAACTTAAAGCATGAATTGTCGCTTCCGGCCACAAATGCATAACCGCCGATATATATCGTCTTATCATCGCCACCATGGCTGTCATTCGGGCCAAGCCAGTACGCCAAACTGCCACATTGTTCCAAACTGATGATCAGACACTCATCATATCTTCCCGGTCGTATACTTCCACGTATCTTGCGTGGCTTAAACGCCTTCATCCGCATTGATCCGTCATATTCATACTCATAGGCACAGGTGTAATTGCTGTCCAAGATATCTCCCGTCAGATAATCATGATAAAAAGGATCCTTGGCATAGAGTGCCGGATGCTTTTTGTACAGCTTCTGTCTCTCATTCTGCAACCTGACGATCTTCTCTTTGGATTCATCATCACCTCTGCTAAGTGACTCATGGTGCCACAGATGAGTAGTGTTGACTACTACATTATACAACCCCTTCTCATAAAGAGTATAGCATAAATCGACATCATTAAAGGCTACGACAAAATCTTCATCAAAGCCTCCGATATCTGAAAAAACATCCGCCCTTAACATAAGGCATGCCCCTGTCACGGCTATCACGTTACGATCCATGTCATTGACATGATCGTAATATACTCTGTTGTCCTCTTTGTACTGAAGCTTATGTACCGGTCCTAACCTAAGATTCGTTATTCCGCAATGCTGTATGACCTTACTCTCAGGATAATAGAGTTTTGCCCCAACAGCTCCCACATGTTCCCTTACTGCATATCCAAGCATCTTAGAAAGCCACTTGCTGTCCCTTATCTCTATGTCATCATTAAGGAACAGAAGGTATTTTCCGGATGCATTCTTTGCAAGTTCATTGCATATTCTCGAAAAGTTGAATTCCTGCGGAGAATACAGATATTTAGCGGCTTTAAGCCACTCTTTCCGATCATTCGAAACAGATTTTATATTCTGCTCAATCGTGATTTTATTTTCGTCACTGCTGCCATTGTCAAGCACGATGATCTCGTATGGAACACCCGTTGTTCTATCTGTGAGTGAGGCAAGCAATTGCTTAAGAACCTCCGGATTGTCTTTTGACGGAATAAGTATTGATACAAGATCGTCAGAAGACAATTCCGCTTTATCTTCCACCAAACCTTCCGTATATAACGACCTCGAATAATCCGCATGATACAATACATAATCAACATGTCTTACTCGATCTGCGCCAAGGCCTTTAGTTACCGTGAGGATAAGTTCATATATATCCGTGATCCCTTCGGGTATGGCAGATCTTTTTACCGCGATCGCATTACCCATATAGAGATAACTTGTAAGCGTATCGGGAGACCATTCCGGACGGAATATCGGATTCATTCTCACTGTTCTGTCAGAGTTATACTCATCCTCATCTCCGTATACCACCACGGTATCAGGATATTTATTAAATACGGAGATCACCGCATGAAGAGCCCTTGCCGATAGTCTGTGTATATCAGCTGCAAACAGTATCACATTGGCCGCATATGTGCATCTTCCCACTTCATCATAACCAACTACCTGTACATCATCGGTATTGGGAAGAGTACCTGCAAGATACTCCACTTCCTTCTGTCTGATCCATGAATCATAAGAAACATAGCTTTCGTCAAGAAGGCTTTCATATTCTTTATGGAGTTGTGCTATTCTCGGTGCTTTTACAAGCGCCTTTATGGTGTCCAACATCAGAATCTGATCCTCTTTGATACTTCACTCTTAAGCAACTGCGTCATCGATTCTGTAAGTTTTGTGGTCGTCATACTCACATGCAGTTCATTGCCCGTACTTCTCACCTTATCTTTAAGCTCTATCACGATACACGGATCGTCATAATAGAATATTGCCAACACACCGCTATCCGTACCGGTCTTTTTGCCGTTTATATATACCCTCTTATTATCCGTAAGTTTCAAAGGCTCCCCGTTAAGTACAAGACTGTGTATCTCAGTCATGCAGTAATCCATCATGGGATCAATACGAAGTTTGACGGTATTGCTGTCCAGAGTCAGATTAAAGTCTATATCTCCCCTGCTGTCATAGGATTCATCGGTAAAATACGACTCCTCTTCATTAAAGCCCGCTCCAGTGTCCACATAGATCTGCACCGAGTTCTTAAGACCTGCAGATGCATCCACTCCGGATATGGAGTCCATACCTATCACCGCGCCGCCTATGAGTTCCCTCAATTCACCCATACTTAAGAGCTTACCCGTTACCTGTTTCTGGAACGCTGCTTCTCTGTCTCTTAACATCTCAGACTCTTCGGGTGTAAGGGATAATAGTTTAAATGTTAATTCATAATTAAATTTATTTCTTGATTCATCCTCTAAAAGATAGCAATATAGAGCCCTGAAAGCCAGGTCTTTTGTGGCTACCTGCCTGTATTCGGTCCACTCGTAATCGATCACGCTCCATGGATCCTTCATGACATCCCCGTCTACCAGGATATTGGAGAAGACAAGATCATAGTCTGCAACCGGCTTGTCCGATCCATGATCGATACGTCTTATATATTCTTCAAATAGCTCGGAAAAACCTTTTTCATCTCCGTTTCTTACAAGTTCATCAAAATACTCCGTAAGCTGTCTTCCTTTTATAAAAGGGAATGTGACCGTAACAGCCTCCGAATCATATTCACATGGACATATCTTTAACTTGCTGCCATTGTAACGGCCATTTAAGAGTTCATAACTCTTCTTCATATTGGCGATATGTATGCTTCCCGCATTCTTATATATGGCACGCTTACGTACGACATCGCCTTCCATCTCCGTGCACAGCTGGTATTCCGGTGCCCTGTCATTGGAATATCTGGCAAAAGTTACCGGCGCCTCATCTCCTATGATCATAAGATATGAATTTGAAAAGAAAGGGAACTGCTCTTCGGCTATAATACCGTCAAAAGCCGCCTTTTCATCAAACAAAAGCAATCTGTCACCATCGAAATTGCGTATGTTATTATATAATTCTCCTTTAATGGGAAGCCTCTTTTTTGAAAAGAGACTGGTCATGAACTTATAGTCAGGATAAGGATAATAGAAGTGGTAATCATCTATTCCGACTCTTTTACATATGTCCGTAAGACCCTTTTCTGAGAAAGTACGGACTCCGCCTCCGTCCTTATAGCACTCCACAGACGAAAAATACGTACCCAGATGATCTTCCCTGCATCCTGCCCAGTATTTAAGACCATATCTGTTCTCAATTGCTATCACCACGCGTCCGTTTTTGGCCCTGTGCTTACAAACGATCTTCAAAAAATCCTCAAAAGGAGTCTTTGAATCTATATAGCTCTGTCCGTACTCAAACACACCGATCAGCAATACATAATCATAGTCCTTACCAAGTGTCGGCTCAATATCAGCAAAATTGCCTACATTGATACAGATATTGTCATAACCCTCATGCCTGTATGCATTGATAAGGCTTCTTTTGCGTGAAAGATCAACACAGTCCACCGTACCGGCCTTTCTCGCAAGTGCACCTGTGATGGCGCCACAGCCGGAACCGATCTCCAAAACCTTCATACTCTTGTCTATCGGAAGCCAGTCTAC
The DNA here is from genome assembly GCA_024694055.1 of Lachnospiraceae bacterium. GTDB lineage: Bacteria > Bacillota > Clostridia > Lachnospirales > Lachnospiraceae > Colinaster. Next base: position 33,768 of record JAILKC010000055.1, read on the forward strand.
TATATTCTCACGTTGACTTGAAAGATGATACAATACCGGCCAGCTCTTCTTTTCCTCTATCACCTTGGGATACTCGACCTCAGAATATGTCTGTACTATCGATAAGAGCTCATCTTCTACAGCTCCGTCACAGTACAGGTCCGCTCCGCTGTAATGATCATAATTTAATTGTATCTTGCCTATTGTCTCGTTTTCCATAATGATTCACACAATTATTCTACCGTTATCACCGAATTCATATCATAGTATCCCACAGTATCCTTATCTGAGATCACTGTGAGATTGATCACATCGTACAGTCTGTGATATACCACGAAATCATCTTTTTCATATCCCGTAGTTCCAAATGAGAGCAAATACTCTCCGCCCTGAAGGTTCATATCCTGGGTGAATGTAACTTTCTTTTTATCTCCCGCTTTTACAGGACTAAGAAATGCCCTCTCATACATGGTATTTGTACCGGTTATTTCGGTTCCCTTGATATTCTTGACGGTAAATGCAAAAATGGGAGCCTCTATATCCTTTAAAAAATCAACCGAGAAATGTATGGTAAAGGGCTCACCCTTTATGATAGCCGACGTACGTGTTCCGTTTTTATCCGTGATATAGTAGTCATTTATGGTAGCTGCTCCGTTACCGTACTCCAAAAGTTCCGGATTAACCGAAGTAGCAGCGTTCTGTGCGGACACATCATCATTATCCGCAGACGCCGGTGCTTCAAGGCCGCCTTCCGTCGTGTCGCCGTCTTCTCTGTATTGTCCTACCAATACCTGCTTGTATGCGTCTATTATTTCTTTGGGGCCGCCTTCCCTAAGTTTTACGCCTTTATTAAGAAGTACCACCCTGTCACAGTACTTGGCTATGGAGGTCAGATCATGACTTACAAAGAGTATAGTCTTGCCCTGCTGCTTAAATTCTTCAAACTTATGATAGCACTTGGCCTGGAAGAACACATCTCCGACAGAAAGTGCTTCATCAACAATAAGGATCTCCGGATCGATATTGATGGCCACGGCAAAAGCAAGACGCACGAACATTCCGCTTGAATATGTCTTACAAGGCTGATAGACGTATTCACCGATATCCGCAAAATCAAGAATACTCTGCAGTCTGTCATCTATTTCCTTTTTGGAAAAGCCCATCATGGTACCGTTTAAGTATATATTCTCTATACCGTTATATTCCATGTTAAAGCCTGCACCAAGCTCAAGCAGAGCTGATATCCTGCCATCCACTGTGATCTCGCCGGATGTGGGTGTGAGCACGCCGGTAATGATCTTAAGAAGCGTACTCTTACCGGAACCGTTCGTCCCGATGATACCAACAGTTTCACCCTTATATATGCTTAAATCGACCTCTTTTAAGGCATGATGATCCGTACTGCGCCTGTGTTTCGGATTAAGGGCTTCCCTAAATCTGTCACTCGGTCTGTCATACAATCTGTATATCTTCGATATTTTCTTAGCTTCAATAGCTATATCTGCCATACTATCCTCATAATACATCCGCGAAATGCGGTTTTAATCTGTTAAATAACGTGGTCCCGAGCCAAAGCATGATAAGAGTAAAGCACCAGAAATATACCGTACCCCACACATCCTCAAAAAACCACACTCCGCCTACCACGCTGTTGCGGTAACCTGTCACTACATATACTAACGGATTGATGCTTATGATCGTCTTCCATATGGGAGAGAGGCTCTCTATATTCCATAGGATGGGAGTAGCCCACATTCCGATCTGAAGTATGATACCTATGATCTGCGCTATATCCCTGAAGAATACCATAATCGAACTTGTGATATATGCAAGTCCCAACGTAAGCAACAGTACACATAAGCTGTAATACAGTATCTGTATGGTATATATGCTTGGGTAATAACCGTATACGCATGCCATGACTATCATCACGCATACAAAAAAGATGTGTATGAATATGGCGGCCAGAACCTTGATGACTGGCAATATGCTGACATCAAAGACCACCTTCTTTACAAGATAATTATATTCGACCATGGCGGCCGTACCGTGTGTAAGAGCCTCTTGAAAGAAAAACCAAGGAACCAGACCCGCTGTCAGAAAAAGTACATATGGTATACTCGTAGCTCTGGGGCCATCCTGCGCTCCCGATTTCATGATCACATCAAATACGATGTAGTACATGACTATCGTCACCACGGGTTGGATCATGGCCCAGATGGCACCAAGATAGGAGCCCGCATACCTTTTCTTAAAATCATTGCATGCCAGCTTCCATATCAGTTCCCTATTCTGATACAGTCCCTTTATGGAACCGTTCTTTTTATCTTTATTCATCAGACAGACACTCCCGATCTTACTTTATGCCCCGTGCCTGCTTATACTCTTTTAATGTGGGCCATTTGGTATCCTTCTCAGACAAAGTAAGTTCAACTCCGGCTTCAAACGGCCATTTTACACCTATCTCAGGATCATCATACTTAAGTCCGCCTTCATCATTGGGATGATAAAAATCCGTGCACTTATATGCAAATTCCGCATAGTCACTTACAACAAGAAAACCATGAGCAAATCCTTCGGGAATGTAGAACTGCTTTTTATTCTCCTCAGAAAGCAGCACTCCGAATGACTTACCGAAGGTAGCAGAACCTGCTCTTAAATCCACAGCCACATCATAGACTTCACCCCGAAGAACTCTTACAAGCTTGGCCTGAGGGTGATTTATCTGAAAATGAAGACCTCTTAAGACTCCCTTTTTTGAAGCAGACTGATTGTCCTGTACGAACACCCTGTCAATTCCCGCTTCATCAAAATCACGCTTATTATATGTCTCGATAAAGTATCCTCTGCTGTCTCCGTGCACCTCAGGTGTAATAACCTTAAGACCCTCTATCTCACATTTTTCAACAACAATCTTACCCATCTGCTGTTTGCTCCCTTCATAATCATATTCATGTATTTACTGCGACAGGAAACTTAAGTTCATGTCCACTCTTCCCTCAATTCCGTCTATGCGTCCTGCGGACGAATACTGCCACAAGTGATAGGTGCCTCCGTATGTTGGCGCATCCCCATATTCTGCAAGCCATATCACATTGCCTGCCGAGAACTTGGTGATATCAAGTTTTTTATTGTACCAGTTGCGGCTTGCATAGACTCCTGCCTTATGCCCACCGCTTCTTATCGTCGTACAGAATGCCTCAATGACCGCAGATCTGTCTTCCACCGTAAGGTTATCGGCTCTGCCTCTTCCGCCTGCTCCCTCGGAATCTATAAATATGGGATAATCAAGCTTATACTGTGATACAAGACTGAGTGCCGCACTGGCTTCCTCCACGGCTTCCATGGGATTGAGCGCCTGAGTGAAGAAATACACTCCCACCGGTATCCCTGCTGCCGTCGCGCCTTCAATATTGGCCGTGAACATCGGATCCACCACTATGGAACCCGAAGATGATCCTCTGTATCCGCATCTGATGATCGCATATTCTACGCCGGCGTCTTTTACCCTGGCCCAGTCGATATTGCCGTTATACTTGGATACGTCTATGCCAAAATGCGCATCTGCATCCGTCCTTATGGCAGATGATCCGGATGTCTCCTCTGCCGCATCATTAACTGCGGTATCTTCTCTTGAAGCATCTATATCGGCTTCAGTCTTTATCAGATATGATATATCGGCTATCGCCTTATACTCGATCTTGGCCCTGACACTGCAGGTTATGGGTTCCGTAGGTATATCAAAACCCTGCATCGCCGCAAGCTTTACCGTATAATCACCGGGTTTAAGATCCTTTATATATATGAATCCGTCTCTGTCATCATCAAGATACTGGCTGCTGTCACCGACCATCACCGCAAATAGCTGACCCTTAACAGGTTCACCCGTCGCATCGGTTATCTTGATCCTTAAGTCCTTTTCAACGGAACTCGCACTTAGTACCAACGAAGTCGAATCCGCTTCTTCTACCGACTTCTGATACTTACCGCCGCCTATGAGCTTGGCATCAAAGAAAGTCTCGTCATACATCCAGGCACTTAAGTCACTTCCTTTTATCTTTCCATCGGATTCCGTGACTTCAAATTCTTCTTCCTCTTTGGCTGTCTGTGTCTGCGCATGAGTACGCTTAGAGCCGATATAGCCGTTGGAATAGAGTATAACGACAAATACCGTCGCAAAAAGCAGCGTCACTATGAGCATGGCTTTTACAAGCAGCTTAGAGTCCATTCGCAACCTCTGTCAGATACTTACCGTAATCGGTCTTAAGCAGCGGATCTGCAAGCTTAAGCAGCTGATCCTTATCTATAAATCCTCTCTTATATGCGATCTCTTCGATGCAGGAAATATACAGTCCCTGCCTCTTTTGGAAAGCACATACAAAATCGCTTGCATCAAGAAGCGAATCATGGCTTCCGGTATCGAGCCACGCAAAGCCTCTTCCCATCTTCTCTACGCTCAGCTCGCCCATCTCAAGATAGGTATTGTTCACAGTAGTGATCTCGAGCTCACCTCTCGCGGAAGGCTTAATGTTCTTTGCTATGTCCACGACTCTGTTATCATAAAAATACAGTCCGGGAACGGCGTAATTACTCTTGGGATTGGCAGGCTTTTCCTCAATGGATACAGCCTTACCGTCAGCACCGATCTCCACTACACCGTACTCTCTCGGATCTCTTACATAATATCCGAATATCGTAGCGCCCTTCTTTCTCTCTGCCACTCTTCTTAAAAGATCAGAAAAGCTCTGACCGTAGAAGATGTTGTCACCAAGCACAAGTGCCACATTATCATCACCGATAAAATCGGCACCTATTATGAACGCTTCAGCCAGACCGTTGGGCTTTTCCTGTATCTTATATTCAAATCTCATACCCAGCTGGCTTCCGTCACCGAGTAAGTCCTCAAATACCGGCAGATCTCTGGGCGTTGATATGATGAGCACATCACGGATATTGGCAAGCATCAAAGTAGATAAAGGATAATATATCATCGGCTTGTCATATATCGGCATGATCTGCTTGGATATGGCTTTGGTAAGCGGATACAGTCTCGTTCCGGATCCTCCGGCAAGTATGATTCCCTTCATAATCTCATGTCCCCCTATACATCATCAGACATTGTACATTGTCTCGTAATACTTCTGGTAATCTCCGGATGTCACGTTCTTCATCCAGTCTTCATGATCAAAATACCATCTTATGGTCTTGCGTATTCCTTCCTTGAACATCGTCTCGGGCTCCCAGCCTATCTCACTCTTGATCTTATCGGGAGCGATGGCATATCTTCTGTCATGACCCTTTCTGTCTTCCACATATGTGATAAGATCCTTGGTGACATATGCTTTTCTGGGATCACTGTCATCAAGTTCCTCGCGAAGGGTGTCTATGATGATATTGACGATCTCGATATTACGTTTCTCATTGTGTCCCCCGATATTGTATGTCTCAAAAAGTCTGCCCTGCTCCTGTACCATATCGATGGCCTTGGCGTGATCTTCCACATACAGCCAGTCTCTGACATTAAGTCCGTCACCGTATACCGGAAGCTTCTTGCCGTTAAGCGCATTGTTGATCATAAGCGGAATGAGCTTTTCAGGGAACTGGTAAGGGCCGTAATTGTTACTGCAGTTGGTGATATTGGCCGGGAACTTATATGTATCCATATAAGACTTCACAAGCATATCGGAACCTGCCTTACTTGCAGAATACGGACTGTGCGGATCATAGGGTGTAGTCTCATAGAAGTATGCATTGTCATCATCGGGGAGGGTTCCGTATACCTCATCCGTTGATACATGAAGGAACTTATGATCCGGCTTAAATGTTCCATCCGGAAGTTCCCACGCTGCCTTGGCTGCGTTTAACATTACGGCTGTACCCATCACATTGGTCTGAACAAATACTTCAGGATTACGTATGCTTCTGTCCACATGGCTCTCAGCCGCAAAATGAACCACTCTGTCTATATCCGGATTGTCTGCAAAGATCTTCTCGATCGCAGCCTTATCCGTGATATCCGCTTTAACAAATGAATATCCGGGCTTATTCTCTATGTCTCTTAAGTTCTCCAAATTGCCCGCATAGGTAAGCACATCCACATTGATGATACGGATATCATCTCCGTATTTCTTAAACATATAATGAATGTAATTACTTCCTATGAATCCGGCTCCTCCGGTCACCAAATATGTATGCATGTCCTCCTCCTTAAAGAGATATTAATATAACAGGTTCATATCGACATTGCCGCTTATTCCGCTTACCTTACCCTTGCTCGAATACTGCCACATATTGTAGCGTCCTGCGTAGGTAGGTGTCGTATTGTACTGGGCAAGCCATATCCTTGCTCCGCCAAGGGCACCCGGATTAAACTTCTGCTCAAGCCATGTCTTATTGGCATATACGCCTGAAGCATATCCGCTGTTGCTTATTGTCTTGCAGAATGCATTGATACATGCGGTTCTTGTACCGGAATCGATCTTATCGCCTCTTCCGCCGCTGCCTTCCACATCAAGGTATACAGGCATGCTCACGTTATATCCGCTTATAAGTCCAAGAGTCATCGATGCTTCCTCTATGGCCTCGACTTCATTGGTAGCCTGAGTAAAGAAATATACTCCGACTTTAAGTCCGGCACTCGTAGCACCTTTGATATTACTTCTAAATGTAGGATCCTCAATAAGTGCACCCGATGTGGATCCTCTGTATCCACATCTGATGATGACATACGATACTCCGGAATTCCTAACCTTCTTCCAGTCTATCGAACCGTTCCATTTTGATACGTCTATTCCGAGCGTTCCGCTGCCGGCCTGAAGCTTGCCGTCTGAATCAAAGCTGTACTTCGCACCCTGTATTACCTGATCTCCGGTCACCTTATTGCCGTTCTTATCAAAGAAATACGTAGCTCCGTCAAGCGTCTGCCAGCCGGTGTACTTATATCCGCCGTCAGACTTGGTCACTCTCCTGTAAAGAGTCGGCTTGTGCTCAAGATAGTAACCCACTGTAAGTTTCTGATATGTATTGTCACCTGTCTTACAATACAGTGCCTCACCGCTCTTGGTCGTAAGAACCGTCTTATTATTTGCAGCTGATGTAGGCTTGGGTGTCGGTGTGGGCGTAGGCGTAGGTGTCGGCTTGGCCGTTACCGTAGGCGTAGGCGTCGGGCTAACCGCAGGCGCCGTTGTAGGCGTGGGTGTCGGTGTGGGTGATGGCGTAGGCGACGGTGGTTGAACTGTCTCCTGAGTGGGAGTCGGCGTAACTGTATTGCCTGACTCTCCCTGGTTATTACCCGGATCTGCGGTAGGACTTGGTGTCGTCCCGCTCTCTTCTGATCCTGATCCGGATCCGGATTCCGATCCTGAAGGTTCTGTAGGTGTCGGACTGGGGTCACCACCCGTGCCTTCCTGGCCCTGATTATTGTTTTCTTCGCCTCCTTCAGGTGTCGGCGTAACCTCATCAGCATATACCTTCGCAGATATATAAGTATCTCTGAATACCCAACCGAACTTATGAAGCAGCTTGTCTACCGTATCAATGCTTGAAAGCTTGAGGTCATCGGTATTGGTATATTCCACATACTCTACGCCGGTCTCGGTCTTGGTGGATTCTACCCATTCAACCGTATCGGAAAGCTGAGCCTCCACCTGAGTGGCCTGGGCCGTATCTTCTACAGCCGCGTTAACCTGCGACTCTTTCTTCATCTCGTCTGAGACATCTATCTTCTTATAGTCCGGCGACTCCTTGACCTCGACAGACTGAGCCTTGGTATCCACCTTGTAACGGCTTGAGCTGTCAAGAGCCTTCATGGCTACCTTGGCCGTACCTGACTTAATTGACTTGATATAGATGATACCGTCCTTGTCATCGTCGGTATACGTCGTAGTCTTGCCGGCCGAATCAGTAACATCCACGGCAAATGCCACACCCGCGATAAGCTTCTTGGTCTTGCCGTTGGTGAACTTGATCTTAAGATCCTTAACGACTGATGTCATATTAAGGACCACGTTCACATCACCGGTCTCATCTTCTTCCTCTGTCTCATTGTATTCGGGAAGTTCGGCTTCTTCCTCATCGGGAGTGAAGTCTTCCCAAACCATGTTCTTATTGTCAGCTGCAGCTATAAGCACATTCTGTCCGGCCACTCCAATGCCCGACAGCTGATTGCCGATAGATGCAAATTCATTCATTCTTGTCTTGCTTGCTCTGGCATTGCTGAACACACTCGCAACGATGATTCCGGCTACTACCACGAGTATACTTGTAGCGGCAACAACATAATCAAGTGCCGTAAGTCCTGAGAACCACTCGATAAATTTTTCCGCAAAAGTAGGCTCCTTGGGTGCGTTCTTACGCTCATCCGCAAGTCTTTTTCTGTCTTCTCTGTAATTAAGCGATCTCTCCGCTCTGTATTTAAAGTCCTCATGCGTGGACTCATTCTTCGTCATGTGAGCAGGGCGCTTTTTCTTCATGACAGGTGCATCAAGATCGACTTTCTTGCCATGTTTGGCCGAATAATCCGTCTTGCCTGCTTTCTTATCCGCAGGAACCGTGAACTCTATATCGTCATACATCGCATCGGCATACTTATTATGTCCCTTGCCTTTATCCGATGCTTTATGTGAAGTTCCTGACGAGCTTTTGGCAGTTTTGGTTGGAACGCCGGCCTGTGTGGTAGCCGCAGACTTGGGAGCAAGTCCCGATTGGTATACGGGCTTCTTTTCAGGCTGAGGCTTGTTGGTTCCCTGCGTGGAAGATGATCCGCCGCGCTTGGTCCCGGCCTTGGGAGACGCAGCAGTCCCTTTCCTTGCATTTTTTCCCGCAGACGATTTCTTCTTATCATCGCTGCCTATGGAATCGTACTCGGCCAACATATCAGCTATGTTGCGTTCACTGCCCGCATAACTCTTGGCATAGCTCTTGTCGGAGTTCTTGCCTGATGACTTATCAAGCTCATCCTCTATAAGTTCAAGATCAAGCACCTGTGTCCATGTACCTTCTTCAAGCACGGATTCAAGCGCTTCATGAGCCGATGAAGCTTCCTTCTTCTCATTGACTTTACTTGGATCTATGCCCTTGGCGCGAAGCTCCTTGGCACGTTGCTCCTCCTGCTTATGCATATAAGCATCAAACGCACTGTATTCCACCTTGGTGCGTCTGGTGCTGGCATCATCATTAAGATCTACAATATCGATATCATCGTGATTCATAATTACGTTCCCTTAAACTCTCCCTTTATATTCGCGGTCCCCCAATCCGCTTATCTTCCTATGCTGTAGTATTCTACCCCCGCATCCTTCATGTCTGCTGTCTGATACAGATTCCTGCCGTCATATACAAGCGGTGTACGCATAAGCTCCTTGTACTTGGCAGGAGCGACATCTCTTATCTCCTTCCACTCTGTAAATACAAAGCAGATATTGGCTCCCTTAAGTGCTTCTTCAGGTGACTCGACATACTTGATCGAGCCTCTCTCGATCTTGCCCTCAGGGAACTGAAGCTTTGCTCTCGGTACACCTGCAGGATCGAATGCATATATATCAGCACCCTGCTCCAAGAGCATCTTGATATTGTCTACCGCAGGAGCCTCTCTTAAATCATCCGTACCCGCCTTAAATGCAAGTCCGAGTACAGCAACCTTAAGTCCGCTAAATGTGATCATGCGCTCCTTGGCTTTCTCGTAGAGTCTTAACTTCTGAGTCTTATTGACATCAACTGCCGCCTCCACTGTCTTAAGTTCATATCCGTTCTGATTGGCCAAGAACTTAAGCGCCTTGGTATCTTTCGGGAAACAGCTTCCGCCGTATCCGATTCCTGCATTTAAGAATCTCTCACCGATTCTTGCATCATAGCTCATGCCTTTTGCCACGTCCACTATGTTGGCACCCACAAGTTCGCAAAGGTTCGCTATATCATTCATGTAACTGATCTTAAGAGCCAAGAAATCGTTACATGCATATTTGATCATCTCAGCGCTTCTTCTGCCTACTGAAACTATGGGCAGACCGAAGGGCTTATATATCTCCATAAGCTTTGCTTCAGCTTCTTTTGACTCAGTACCGATAATGATCCTGGCCGCATGAAGCGTATCGTGTACGGCTGTACCCTGTGCCAGGAATTCGGGATTGGAAGCCACTTCCACCTTGACATCTCTTACAAGGAAATCTTTGATGAACTGCTCCACCTTGTCATTGGTACCGACAGGAACTGTGGACTTAACCACGACAAGAGTGTCATGCTCCACGTTCTCAGCGATCTGTCTGCAGACTGTAGCGATATAGCTTAAGTTCGCACTTCCGTCAGGCATCTCGGGAGTACCGACTCCAATAAATATCGCATCCGCATCTCTGTATGCCGCAGCATAATCCGTAGTATAATGCAGACGGCCCGTCTCATTATTCTTCTTCATGAGTTCTTCAAGTCCCTCCTCGTATATGGGTGAGACTCCGGACTCCATGAGTTTTACCTTTTTCTCATCTATATCCACACATGTGACTTCATGACCTTTCTCTGCGAAGCACACGCCTGCGACAAGTCCTACATAACCTGTTCCTGCTACTGCGATCTTCATCTTATCCTCCTTATGATCCCTATTTTCTATGATTGAGTCTAATAAGTTCCATTTCAAAATCTTTGCGGTCACGTCTGGCTATATTCTGCAGTATAAGCCCCGCAAAGAAACTCTGTACCCCGGCCAAAGCAACGAACCCGCATGCAAAAAGCGTAGGGAATCTGAGCACCTTGCCCGTAGCCAGAAAATCGATAAATACCGGAATAAAGAATCCTATAGCCATAACCATAAGCACCAACGCTATGGTGCCAAAGAAATGGAAGGGTCTGTATTCCCTGAAAAGTCTGATGATGGTACCTATCACCTTCATACCGTCCGAATAGGTATTAAGCTTGCTCTCCGATCCTTCCGGTCTGTCTCTGTATTCCACGATCACATTCTCTACCTGCATGTTGTTATTCACGGCATGAATGGTCATCTCCGTCTCGATCTCAAAGCCTTTGCTGATCACCGGGAAAGTCTTGACGAACTGATACGAAAAAGCCCTGTATCCTGTCATGATATCCTTGATGTCGCACTTGAAAAGCTTATTGATGCTCGATCTTACGATACTGTTGCCGAAATTATGGAACGGTCTCTTATTCTCCGTAAAATATGTGCTGCTGAGTCTGTCTCCGACCACCATATCGGCATTATGCGACAGAACCCTTTCGGCCATCTCAGAAGCAAATTCCATGGGGTAGGTATCATCACCGTCCACCATGATATAGCAAAGTGCATCTATCTCACGAAACATCCTGCGAATGACATTGCCCTTGCCCTGCATATATTCATGTCTTACTACTGCTCCGGCGGCTTCTGCTATCTGCGCCGTCTTATCCGTGGAATTATTATCATATACGTATACCACGGCTTCCGGCAGTGCAGCCAGACTGTCTTTAACCACCTTCTCAATTGTCTGTTCCTCGTTGTAACAAGGAATAAGTACAGCTATCTTGTCCATATAACCTCCACACCACATCCCCCTGCGGTCATCGATCATCCATATATCTTGAACACCGATCTTCTTATTCTACCATATTTGGTGTATAATGGCCAGTTTTTTATACTTTCGGACCGCTTTTACGACACAGGGTAAAATAAAGCGTCACGGGCCACAATATAAAGAACGGGAACATGTATCTGAACAGGCAGAAAGCCGGTGTTGCTATCATGATACTCACCCACAGCAAAACAAGCGGAATATAGGCCGTAATACATCCGGCGTGCCCTGATCTCTCATCATTTGTTTTCCTCTCTTCGCCGTCTGCGTCTTTTCGCGCAAGGAACATATCAAGGCAAAGATAAGATATCAGCAACAATACCGCATAGAATTCCATGGCCATACTGCTTAAAATGCAAAGGATCGGAGCCTTTCTCATTCCAAGCATAAGTTTCTCTATAACGCCATATAATGACACTCCTGTCACATTCTGTATCACATCGATATTGGATACACCGATCGTATTGTCATCCCATACTCCCTGAGTAGCTACGGTATTGGTCTCTCCGTAGTGCCAGTATCCGGCAGTCTGCGCAAGATACGCGGCAACATAATCGCCGAAATTCCCCGGCAGAATATGCGCCCAGGCTTTCAAAAACTCTATGCTGTGCTCATTAAAGTATTCATCATCAAAAGCCTCATCAAACTTATACGGGTCCACATATCCAAGTTCATATACACGTCTCACCCTGTCATATGGCATGATGCCATACAAAAGTTCATCATCTTCATCGCTTAAGATATCATCAAGTTCCCTGTCAGTATGAGTGTCTATCACATATCCCACCTGCTGTAAAGGAATCGCCGCAGATTCGGCAAACGACTCCGGTTCTATTCCAAGCGCATTATATGCGACAGTCCTGTATACAAGGAATATAAGTACGGGCGCAGCCACCGTTAAAAGCACATTCTTAATGCCCATCCTTTTAAAGATGAGCAGTATAACTCCTAATACGACTGCGATCATAAGTCCGTTATTCCTAAGAAGCATCACACCGGATAGCATCAGTGTGAATACCGCTCTGTCGCTCACAGAAGGCTCCCTTCCCATGTCAATAAGTTTAAGGGTAAGGACTGTAAGTGCACAGGCAAAGAGCACATCCTTGGTAATGTACATTGAGTACATCGCCATAAACGGATGTATGGCAAAGAATACTGCTGCCACCATACCCGCGATCTTACCGGACCGGCCTTTTTTAATAAGCCATCCTGCAACATAGCTTAAGGTACAGGCCACAACACACATATGCAAAAATGTAAAGATTCCCATGGAGATCGTAAGATCATTAAGAGGCGAGGTAAGCTTTATTACGGCATCTATAAGTGCAGTAAAAAATATGGGATGATGATTGGTCCACGGAATATTGCCAAGGCACATATCTATCGATTCGAAAGTATCCTTGCCGAGATTCCCCGGAAAAAGCGTAAAATAGTATGGCATCCAGCACAAAATGATAAGTGCTGTACGGATAACAAATGTTCTTACGGGCTCATCCTCCGTTGTCTCATCGTCACCGATATGCCACGTTATTGACTTTGCATATATCACATAAAAAGCAAAAAGTGACACCACTGTCAGTGCCAGCCAATATACTATATCGGCATCTTCAAGTCGTGTGATCTTCTGTCCCCACACGTCAAAATGTCTGCCTATTATAACGCTTGCAGCGAATATCATGGACACCGGAAGCAGCACCTTAAGACACCGCTCACTGTCTCGTCTGCTTAATATGCCAAGTCCGAACATGGTCTTAATACCATAGCTTTTATCCTTAAGTATCAGTCTGTGATCGACCATATTGATAATGCAGAATAAAACTGCCATGCTCGCAGGAAGGATGATATCTATATGTGTGATCCCATATCCCGAAACATAAGCCACTCCCGTGACCGTCACATAAGACAGTATGAACTTGATGATATTTCTAAGCGCTCTATTCATCTGTCTCCATCACCTTTGTTATCTAAAAACTGAAGTGCCACTCTTATGGTCCTAAGCCCCGTTATCAATAGCGCAGGATGAACCTTATTGGCCAATAGTGCTCTTATCGCCTCCAATACGGAAGTCATGTATGAGCCCATACTTGAATTGCTTGTTCCGCCATAGTACATGGATATAAGGACTTCATCCACATAACCCAGTCGCCCGCCTTTTTTAAGGATACGAACCATATATTCGTAATCAGCCGAGCAGGTGTAAGAAGTGTCATAGAGTCCGTATCTGTCATACACGTTTCTTTTCAGCATAAGTGTAGGATGCGCGGGCATCCACCCGCTTAATATGCTGCCTCTTCCCATATGCCAGTATCTGACCACCTTGTCACCTTCGGCGTACACAAGATCACTGTGCGCCCCAAGTATAACATCAGGATCAGTCACCTTGCGTTCCTCATCTTCTATGGCTTTAACAAGTTTGGATATGGCATCAGGCTTTGTAAGCCTGTCATTCATGACCTGGAGATACTCACCGGATGCAAGAGCGATGGCATTATTGAGCCCCTCGTATATACCGCTGTCTTTTTTGACCTCATATACGACCTTATATTTTGAGGAAGCCGCATAATCCTTTATGATATCCATGGTGGCGTCCGAAGAACAGCTGTCGGCTATACATACCTCTATATCCGGATAATCCTGAGCCTCGATGGAATCAAGAGTTGTGCGAAGTACTGAGGCGCTGTTATATGTAGTTAGCAATAAAGATACTTTGGGTGTCATCTTTTGTCTTTACTCACCTTATTAAATATATCGATGTATGTCCCGGCTGCATTCTCCACATGGAACTTACTGCAGGTCTGTCTGATGGCTTCCCTGTTCCAGCCCTTTATAAGGGTCTCCGTAAGCCTGTCTGCCATCATATCCACATCACCCATTGGTACCAGATAGCCGTTCACTCCGTCTGTTACTATCTCGGCAGGACCCATAGGGCAGTCATATGATACCACCGGCACACCGCAGCCTATGGCTTCTATCAGGCAATTGGGCATACCTTCATAGTTCGATGTAAGCGCAACAACAGCTGCATGAGCATATACATTCTCCATATCCGTGCGGATATCATCAAATATTATCCCATCAAGGACACCAAGTCTGTCGGCTTCTTCTCGTACAGCATCACCAAGCACACCTTTGCCAACCAGTCTTAACTTAACATTAGGGACAGTCTCCCTTACTTTGGCATAAGCTCTCACAAGATCAACCGGATTCTTCTGCGGATCTATACGCCCTATAAATACGATCTCCTTGGAACTGTCCGTACCGTCAGTTTCGATCTTATCTGTCTTATCTTTGACAAGTAAAAGAAGCCTTTCATCCACCGGGTTAAATATGACGCTTAACCTATCACCACCTACAAGTCCCATATCAACAAGCTGGTGCCCCATCGCTTCACACTGTGCCACCACATGATCCATCTTTTGCAGATTGCTCTGAGCCTTTTTAAGATACTTATCAACGATCGGTGACACACCATCCTCTTTGGTCAGAGTAATATTGGCATTATTTAACATCCTGACTATAAGCGGCGTATCTATCAGGTGCAAGTCTCTTAATTTTTGTACTATAACGGCCGCATCATTGCCAAAGACAAGCATAAATGGCGGCTTATACTTACGCACATACTTATAAAATGGCACAAAGGCATATCTTAATCTGCTCACGCCAAAAGAATGAACCTGCACCGAATCATCCAGATTCTGTGTATTGATATCCCCATCAAGATTAAGGACCGCTATATGAACTTCATGGCCTTTGGCCGCCCATGCATTGGCCAGATTGACACATACTCTCTCGGCTCCGCCAAGATGCATATGTGCAATAAAAACATGAATCACCATACTGTCACACTATTCCTTATCATCCGAAAGCCCGTAGAGCTTCTCATAGAATTCCACCTGCTGCCTGACATCATACATGCTCTTTGACATGGCCTCGCCGGATAAAGTCTTTACATTGCCCCTGGTAATAGCCCTGTCGGCTGCCGTACTGCCACAGAGATCACACATGCGCATAAGCATCCGTGCCCACCTGTCAGCAGGTCTTGACAAAGGCATCGCCTTGACCATACCCGTAAAGGCAACCTGACTTGTGATCGCATCGGATATGAGGCACGGAAGCCCCGTCGCCTGCGCTTCCACAACCGTCCCCGGCATGCCCTCATAACGTGAAGGAAATAAGAACAAGTCAAACGCCTGATAATACGGTGATATCGGTTTCTTATCTCCCGTAAATATCACATCGTCTGCAATACCGAGTTCTCTTGCCTTTTCCTCCATCTTGGAGCGAAGTTCTCCGTCTCCCACAAGCATGAGTTTAGTCTTTGGTTCTAACTTATGTAAACTTGCAAAAACCTCCAATACAAACTCATGATTCTTGGCATATCTGAAGCTTCCCACATGACCTATCAGGAGGTTGTCTCCTATGCCGTATCTGTCTCTCACTTCGAATCTGAGTGTCTCGTCATAAGCAAAATCCGACATATCCACGGCATTTGGAATAAACTTAAAATCGCTTCCTTTTCCGAAAACCGCCTCCCCGGCTTCATCGGAACAGGCAAGCATAATGTCACACCTATTCCTAAGATCGCGTCTTAACCACTTGGTACATATGCCTTTGAGTCCGGGATCCACACCGGCACTCCTCGCATGCGCTATGGTAAGAGGAACTCCAAAGCTTTTGGCTATGGGCAGATATATCCCCGCAGTACTCGTCATATGTCCGTGTACGGCCGCATATTCGCTGACACCATTCTCACAGTGCTCCGCAAAGAAAGCTTTGCATGCCTCCACATATTTATTGTAATTATACATACGAAAAGCAGGCAGATGATATACTCTGCCTCCCAATTGCTCTATCTCACTTCCGTATTCATCCGCAGTACCTTCGGTTACAAGAAAATCAAATACTATCCTGTCCCTGTCAAGGTGTCTGAAGATATCCATCACTCTGCTCTCGGCTCCGCCAAGTCCCACGGTACCGAGCACCTGTAATACTCTTATGGCCATTGTGTCAAACTACTCTCTTTCATGCCTCATTCCATAATTTATGATCGCAGTGATACCAATATCCTTTTTGCCGTTGCCGTCAGATATTCCGTAATGCCGCCAAAAGGCCCCTTAGGCACTGCCCTGATCTTAAGATAGTCCGCATAATCAATAAAATGATCTCTGTGATCCGCTATCATATCACGAAGCTTAACCATATCCTCATCCGTCATGGTATTGGCGTGCAGCACAAGCGTGGTATATCCGTATCTGTCAGATATGCAATCGCTTCTCTTTTTCGCTATCGGATAAAAGGATAATTCGCGTTTGCCACCGGCATGAGCGATATTCCTTACATAAGGCAATGTCCCGAATCCGTCCGTTATGATCCTGATCCCAACATCATAGAGTGCCTTTAATGTATTCATGTCATAGCTGTGCGCCGGAGCCATGAAGATATCGGTATCCACGCCCATCTCTTCCATGATCTTCATGCCTTTTCTTAATCTGTCCCGCTGGTCTTCATAGTCACAGCCGGCAAATTCCGACAGCCGGTTAAGCGGAAAAAGGCCTCCTTTATCAGTCCTGTATACATGGTCATATCCATGCATGGCTATGACCCAGCCTTCCTTCCTTAAGTTCCTCAAAAAATCCGCGAAGGCCTCTCTGTCAGTCGGCATGGAAGCAACTGTATCCTCAGGCCATCTACACGAGTCCTTCGACTTATCAAGATTGGTATCCTTGCAATCCGGCACTACTCCGATAAGCGGACGTATCCCTGCATCCTTCAAAATCTTCTCTACACGGCCGAAGCGCTCATAATCCATATTGATACTTATATCATCAAGTCTGATCGCTGTTTTCAAATCTGTTTCCCTCGACCCATTCTACACCAATTTAACATTATCTTCTCCGATCAGTTCCTTAAGCCGTGTCAGTATGCCTTCACCCGACACGGTCATATTAGCACCGAGTGCCTTTTTCTGTCTCGTAGAATCAATATATATGATCACGCGGTCCCTTCCGTCGGATTCCTTAAGGATATCCATGATCGCTCCGCTCTTTGCCTCATAATCTTCCATCGCCTTAAATCTAAGCCACAGATCTCTTCCTATCTGGTCAAAAGGCGTGATCGTCTCAGCTATCAGCTTGCCGTTATCTTCATCCGAAGCGCTGACTCTTCCACGGATAAATACCTTGTCATCTATATTCGTCATCTCACCGTATTTCTCATAGGTCTTCGGGAATACTATACACTCCACATTGCCTGCCAGATCTTCCAGATTCACAAAAGCCATGGCCTGGTTGTTCTTGGTGTACTTGACATTCCTGTCAGTCACGATACCACCGAGAGTAATAAACTCCCCGTCCTTAACTCTCATACCGTCAGAGCCGTTCTCTTCGGCATAATACAGATCCGTGGTGATATTGGTTGCATGCTTTTTAAGCAACCCCTCGTATTCTTCAAGCGGATGTCCGCTTATATATATACCCAGCACTTCTTTTTCAAATGCAAGCTTAAGTTCCTTGGTATACTCGCCTACGTCCGGAAGCTTAATATCATAATCAGACTTATCGTCTTCATTCGCAATATCAAAAAGAGAAATCTGTCCCGCCACATTATTCTTGCGATCGCCCACTATACGATCCATTGCTTTGGGATATATGCTCATATATTGCTTACGCGTTCCTCCAAAGCTGTCAAATGCGCCCGCTTTTATGAAATTCTCCATCACGCGCTTATTAATCTCACCCGAGGCATTACGCGATATAAAGTCTTCAAGATTCTTATAAAGACCGCCCGCTTTACGTTCTTCCACAATGGCGTTGATCACGTTATACCCGGCGCCTTTGATCGCATTGAGCGCATACCTTATACTTGATCCGCTTACCGCAAAACCGGCCGCGCCTTCATTGACATCAGGCGGAAGTATATCGATCCCCATCGCACGACACGTGAGTATGTATTCGGACACCTTACCGGTATTATCTATCACGGATGTCATAAGTGCAGCCATGAATTCCACCGGATAATACTTTTTAAGATAAGCCGTCTGATAAGCCACCACCGCATAGCACGCGGCGTGAGATTTATTAAACGCATACTTGGCGAAATCCGTCATAGAATCATAGATCGAATCCGCTATGGGTACGGAAATTCCGTTAGCAACACATCCGGCGATATTCTTATCCGGATTGCCTCCCACGAAGTCTTTACGTCCTTCATCGATGACATACTGCTTTTTCTTACTCATGGCTCGGCGGATATTGTCCGCTTCACCCATTGAATAGCCTGCCAGATCTCTTACGATCTGCATAACCTGCTCCTGATACACTATGCATCCATAGGTCGGTGCGAGGATGTGTTCAAGCTCCGGAGTTGCATAAGTAACTGTATCGCCACTGTTTTTCCCCTGAATATACTTGGGTATAAAGTCCATGGGACCGGGACGGTATAGTGATATACCCGCGATGATATCCTCAAGACTGTGCGGCTTAAGTTCCTTCATGAAACTCTTCATGCCCGCGGATTCAAGCTGGAATATACCCTCGGTATGCCCGGTGCCGATAAGATCATAGACAGCCTTGTCATTGTAATCCAGATTGTCAAGATCTATCTCTGTCCCGGTATTGTCACGTATATTGTCTATCGCCTTTTTGATAACGGTAAGCGTGCGAAGGCCTAAAAAATCCATCTTAAGCAGGCCGAGCTCTTCAAGCGTAGTCATCGTAAACTGCGTCGTGATCGAACCGTCGGATCCTCTTGAAAGCGGAACAAACTCATCTGCCGCCTCTGGACAGATGACCACGCCGGCCGCATGCATGGATGTATGTCTGGGAAGTCCCTCAAGTTTTTTGCATATATCTATAAGCTTATGAAGATCTTCCTCGGTCTCGTATTTACTTCGAAGTTCCTTATTAAGTTCAAGTGCCCTGTCGATCGTAATATTCAGTTCATTCGGGATCATCTTGGATATGCTGTCGGTGTATGCATAGGGAAGATCCATAGCTCTTCCGACATCCTTGATGACACCCTTGGCTGCAAGGGTACCAAAAGTAACTATCTGTACCACTTTCTCCTGACCGTATTTGCGGCCCACATAATCTATTACTTCCTGCCTTCTCTCAAAGCAGAAATCAATATCGATATCGGGCATGGATACTCGTTCCGGATTGAGGAAACGCTCGAACAGAAGCTGATATCTGATGGGATCTATATTGGTGATATGAAGACAGTATGACACTATACTGCCTGCTGCCGATCCACGACCCGGACCGACGGGAATGTCATGTTCTCTTGCGTAGTTGATGAAATCCCATACTATGAGGAAATAATCAACATATCCCATTCGGCTGATAACGGAAAGTTCATAAGACAGGCGTTCTTCCAATGACTTTTTGCGTTCTTCATCGCATGAAGGATCGTTAAGGTACCTCTCATTAAGGCCCTTATTACACAGATATTCAAGATACGAATATGACGTATAGCCATCAGGTACCTCGTAGTGAGGCAGCTTGGTATGACCGAATTCGATCTCGACATTACACCTTTCTGCGATCTTATGGGTATTCTCTATGGCTTCGGGAGCATATTTAAAGAGTTCGGCCATCTCCTCCTCACTCTTTACAAAAAACTGTCCTCCCTCATAGCGCATCCTGTCTTCATCGGATACCCTCTTACCGGTCTGAATGCACAAAAGCACATCGTGGCTCTCTACATCCTCTGCATATGTATAATGGATGTCATTAGTGGCAATGAGCGGTATATCAAGTTCCTTTGAATAGTTAAGCAGGGCGCTGTTAACAGTCTGCTGCTCTGCCAACCCATGATCCTGCAATTCAAGGAAATAATTGCCATGACCGAAGATCTCATTATATTCAAGGATCTTCTCCTTGGCTTCCTCCATAAGCCCCTTAAGGATAAGCCTCGGCACTTCACCCGCGAGACAGGCAGAAGCGCATATAATACCCTCGTGATACTTACGCAGCACTTCCGCATCCACTCTCGGTCTGTAATAAAAGCCTTCCGTAAAACCTTTGCTTACGATCTTGCACAGATTGGCATATCCTGTATTATTCTCGGCAAGAAGAATAAGGTGGTGATACCTGTCCTCGCCACCTTTAAGTTCTCTGTCAAATCTGGAACCCGGAGCCACATACACCTCACATCCGATGATCGGACGTATACCCTGAGCACGGCATTCTCTGTAAAAATCTATAACGCCGTACATCACACCATGGTCAGTGATCGCAGCACTGTCCATGCCAAGTTCCTTGACGCGCTTTACATATTCTGTTATCTTATTAGACCCATCAAGGAGACTGTACTCCGTATGGGTATGAAGATGTGTAAAAGCCATATCGATATTATACCATATCAGAGCCTGTTCATACGCTTAAATCTGTGATTTAGCCATTTGTTCCCATATCGGTCAGATTGACTACCCATTTTCCGCTTCTCACCATAAAGAAGCCGGTAGCGACCTTTATAACCTCAAGATAGGTTCCGATAAAGAATATCATCCGTATATCAAGGCCTGTGAACCTTGAGATGCAGAATATCACAGGGATCATCACTCCCCATGTATAACCCGAATCAAAAAGGAAAGTGATACCGGTCTTTCCACCGCTTCTTATGATAAAGTATGATGAATTCGTATACGACCACAGAGGCATCACAAGCGATTGTATCGTAATAAAGTATGTCGCCAACGCTTTTATACTGTCCTGAGTATTGTAGATCGACGGAAATAAGTGTGCCACTGGCAGGCCGACAAGCATCACAACAGAGGCCACCATTATGGAAAATGCCTGCATCTTTTTGGCATCAGCCCTTGCTTCATCGAGTTTGCCTGCACCAAGTTTCTGTCCCACTATGATCGCTATACTCATACCTATCTGCAGATAGACCACATTCAAAAGATTGGTTATCGTTCTTGCTATATTCTGAGCAGCCACAACATCAAGGCCCTTATATGCATAGCACTGGAATACAGTTGCCATACCCGCAGACCACAGGAATTCATTGAACAAAAGAGGTAATCCCTTGCGTATCATACGCCCTGTCAGGTCACCGGGTATACTGATGCCCTTATATGTCTCTTCAATAAACTTATACGTGTTCTTATGTGTATGCACCCATATGATCACAAAAGCCGCTTCTATAAATTTGGCTATGCATGTGGCTATAGCTGCGCCCCTTACTCCCATCTGCGGCAGTCCTAAGTGGCCGAATATCAAGCCGTAATCCAGCACCAGATTAACTATGACGGCCGAAAAAGAGGCTATCATAGGGATCTTTGTCTCTCCGCATTCTCTCACGGCCGATGAATATGTCTGTCCTGCAGAGAATGGAAGAAGGCAGAATATCATGATGCGAAGATACTGTCTGCCATATGTAAGTGCCAGATCTATATCTCCTGCTTCGCCACCTTTATGTAAAAACAGGGAGACTAACTGCTTATCAAAAAAGAAGAAAAGAAGCCCGTATACGATCGTAATGATGGTACTTACGATAAGTCTGAATCTGAAGGTGTACATCTGTCCTTTATGATCACCTTTTCCGAAAAACTGTGCACCGAATATGCCCGGTCCGGATACAGCTCCGAATATGGTCAGATTAAATACAAATAAAAATTCATTGGAGATCGCCACCCCGCTCATCTGCTCCGTGCCAATCTGACCCACCATGATATTGTCAAGCATGGATACGAAGTTCGTCACCACATTCTGCAATATCATGGGTACTGCTATGGCAAGGGCATACATATAGAAATCCCTGCTGCCTATATACTTTTCCTTGAATTTCCCTAACATTTATTATGCCTTTCTTATTATGCAAAAATACCCCGGTCTGTAAACGGACCGGGGTAGAACTGACTCTTAAAGTATGACCTTACATATACTTCTTAAGCACATCAGCCTTATTGGTCTTCTCCCAAGGAAGATCAAGATCGTTACGTCCAAAATGTCCGTAAGCTGCTGTCTGTTTGTATATCGGTCTGCGAAGGTCAAGCATCTTGATGATTCCTGCAGGTCTTAAGTCAAAGTTCTCTCTTATGGCATTGAGCAATACATCATCAGATACCTTACCGGTTCCAAATGTATCAACCATTATGGATGTGGGCTCTGCCACACCGATGGCATATGAAAGCTGAATCTCACATCTGTCTGCAAGTCCTGCGGCTACGATATTCTTGGCCACATATCTTGCTGCATATGCTGCCGAACGATCCACTTTGGTGCAATCCTTACCCGAGAATGCTCCACCGCCGTGTCTTGCATATCCACCGTAAGTGTCTACGATGATCTTACGTCCTGTAAGACCTGCATCACCGTGAGGTCCACCTATTACGAAACGTCCGGTAGGATTGATGAAGAACTTGGTTTTGTCATCTATAAGCTCCTTGGGAAGTACGGGATCAAACACATACTTCTTGATATCCTCGTGGATCTGCTCCTGTGTAACGTCATCATCGTGCTGTGTAGAAAGAACTACAGCCTCAAGTCTGATGGGCTTGCCGTTCTCATCGTATTCTACAGATACCTGGCTCTTTCCGTCAGGACGAAGGTACTTAAGAGTACCGTTCTTACGTACGTCTGTAAGCTGCTTGGCAAGCTTATGAGCAAGTGAGATGGGATAAGGCATATACTCATCCGTCTCATTGGTAGCGTATCCGAACATCATACCCTGGTCGCCGGCACCTGTATCAAGATCATCTGTAAGTGCTCCCTCTTTTGCCTCAAGAGCCTTATCAACGCCCATGGCGATATCTGCAGACTGCTCATCGATGGCCACGAGCACTGCACATGTATTGCCGTCAAATCCGTATTCCGACTTGGTATATCCGATCTCTTTAACTGTGTCTCTGACCACCTTCTGCATATCAACATACGCCTTTGTAGTGATCTCACCTGTAATAAGAACGAATCCTGTGCAGCATGCTGTCTCACATGCAACACGGCTCATTGGATCCTGTGCCATGCATGCATCCAGGATCGCATCCGAAATGGCATCGCAGACTTTGTCAGGATGACCTTCGGTAACTGATTCTGATGTAAATAATCTCTTCTCCATTATTAATCCTTTCATGCCCATATGTCTTATCTTAGGGCGAATACTATTCCTACAGGAGCATCTCTATCCTGAGATCCTTCTGCTTTGCCAGATCAATGTACTGATCTCCGCACTTGACCGTAGGACGTGACAACCGCTGCTTGTTGATGAAGATTATATCTCCCTCCATGCCATTGCTCAGTCTCACACGGCTCATCATATATGTATCAACGATCTTCTCAAGGAAGGTCATGATCATCGCAGTATCATACTTCTGTAGGCCTTCATCTTCAAAGGCTTCTATAACGGTAAACGGACACAGGCCCACTCTGTACTGTCTGCTGGCAGTCATGGCTTCATATACATCCGCGATTGCCACTAACTTTGCATAGTAGTCCGTGGAATCTCCGGTAAGTCCCAAAGGATATCCTGTACCGTCACACTTCTCATGATGCATGAGCGCAGCTTTCTTGACGTGGTCATCCACTTCATAACGCTGCAATATCTTATAGCCTTCCAAAGGATGGGTCTTGACCATCTCAAATTCTTCTTTGGTCAGCTTATCAGGCTTCTTGATGATATCTTCGGGTATGGCAAGTTTGCCTATGTCATGTAAAAGTCCGCATTCTGTAGCAAGTCTCACTTCCTGTTCGCTGAGTCCCAACCACATGGCAAAGACATTGCATATCAGCCCGACGTTCAGACTGTGTGCGAATGTTATATCATCATACTGGCGCATATTATGCACCATATCAAAGACATTGATCTTGACTCCCGGCGGATGAAGCATATCAAATGCGCGATCCACAAGGATTTTCGCATCCAAAGGCGCGTTCTTTTTTACAACATCCGATAACTGTTGAGTCATCAGATTGACCGTGGATTCAAAATCTTCCTTATATTTCTTAAATTCAGGAGTGGCTCTTAACCTCGTGGCGTAAGAGTTCTCCGTCTCCTCCGTCTTGGGTACGTTACCGGCATCATCCTTTATGCGGACACTCGTAACTCCGTAACCCGCAAGTTTGGATATAGCCTTCTCATTAAGTACAAGACCTTCCGGAAGTATCAGTTGGTCGTTGTAATTGTATACATCGACTTCCAATACCATTCCCGGCTTAAGATTATCAGTATCTACTCTGCCCATAATAACCCCGCTTATCAGGTGCCGTATCTCATCCACCCCCGAATGTCAATACGGCCCATACCCCAAATATCAGCCAGTCTTAAGCTTAAATTTCTGAAGTTCTCTCTCTCCGTCTACCTTCTCTAACATGGCTCCGAGGCTTTGAAGCTTAAGATCAAAATCCTCATAGCCTCTCTCTATATATCTTATATCATCTATTGTCGTATAACCGTCAGCAGCAAGTGCGGCAATAACAAGTGCTGCGCCTGCTCGCAGATCCGGAGCCGATATGCTGGCTCCCGTATAATTGGTCACGCCCTCTATGATGGCAGTGCTGCTCTCCACCTTGATATTGGCACCCATACGTGTAAGCTCATCCACGTATTTAAACCTGTTCTCAAATATACTCTCGGTCACGATACTGGTACCTTCCGCAAGTCCGAGTGCCACAGTGATCTGAGGCTGCATATCGGTAGGAAATCCGGGATAAGGAAGAGTCTTGACATGAGTATGAAGCGGTCTCTTGGTAGCAACCACTCTGACAGCATCGTCAGATTCCTCTATCTCGCATCCTATCTCAATAAGCTTGGCACTGATCGACTCAAGATGCTTGGGGATCACGTTCTTGACCGTGACATCACCCTTGGTAACCGCTGCCGCGAACATAAATGTACCGGCCTCTATCTGATCGGGAATAATGGTATATTCAGTTCCATGAAGAACAGGAACACCCTTGATACGTATCACGTCAGTACCGGCACCCTTGATATTGGCGCCCATACAGTTAAGGAAATTGGCCACATCAACGACATGCGGCTCTTTAGCGGCATTCTCTATGATGGTCTGGCCTTCAGCCATAACGGAAGCAAGCATGAGATTAATGGTGGCGCCAACGGTCACCATATCAAGATATATATGTGCACCCTTAAGCTCATCCGCATGAGCCACTATCATACCGCCTCCGATGACTCCCGCATCCTTGGCTCCCAAAGCTCTGAAACCCTTAAGATGCTGGTCTATCGGTCTGGTACCTATATTACATCCGCCCGGAAGTGTAACTTCCGCACTCTTATACTTGCCTAAAAGAGCACCTATCAGATAGTAAGATCCTCTGATCCTCTTGATATAATCACCGTGAACCACACGGCTGTGGATATTGCTTGCTATCACTCTGATAGTATGCTTATCAATACGTTCTACTACGGTACCGATGCTCTCCATGGCCTGTATCATGGCCTGAGTATCTCTGACATCCGGTACATTCTCAATTAATACGGGCTCATCTGTCATGATGGATGCTGCAAGAATACCCAATGCCGCATTCTTGGCTCCACCGATCTCTACCTCTCCAACGAGAGGTACGCCGCCCTTTATAGCATATTGCTCCATGTCTATCTAAACCTCTGTGCGAGTATTGCCCAATACACAATCTACGTTATTTTATCACGAATCAACTACATGTGCAAGAGCAGTATACGCTGTATACACAATATGTTGTAACAGGTATACATAACTCTATCTACATATAGTCTGATATGGCCTAGTTCAGATACTTAAGCGGATTCACCGCAGCTCCGCCTATCCTTATCTCAAAGTGCAGATGAGGACCGGTGCTGACGCCCGTATTACCGCTTAGCGCTATCTTCTGACCCTGGGATACACTCTGGCCAACCGATACAAGTATCTTGCTTAGGTGTCCGTAGCGGGTCTCTCTTCCATCAGGGTGCTTGATATATACACAGTAGCCGTATCCTTTACCCCAGCTGGCTCTTGTGACGGTACCACCGCAGGATGCCCATATCGCTGTTCCGACAGGAGTAGCCCAATCCACGCCCTGATGATAGCTGCTGGCTCCCTTGGTAGGTCTGTTTCTTCTTCCAAATCCACTTGAAAGTCTTCCGCCCGCCAAAGGCTTAATATAAGTAGGCGGGATCCTGGTACCGACTTCCACTATCTTAGGAACGGCTTCAAGCACAAGTTCTTCTTTAAGGATGGTACGCTCCACCGCCTTGTCATTGACATATACGGTCTCTGCCACAATATTACGGCGTCCCGTTGAGGGTTGCTGTCTTGTCACCTTGTCCGTCGTATACCATTCATCATTATAGATATACTCTATCTCGGCATCATAGAACTCTTCGATATATTCACGCTCCATCCTCCTGATGGCAAGAGGCGGCTCCGTCGTAGTGATAACAAGCTCATCGCCGGGGCGGATAAGAGAATTCTCATTTTCCAAAGTATCATTGAGATCTATGATCTTATCCATGGGGATATTAGTCTTAAGAGCAATTCCCGAAAGCGTATCTCCCTCGACGACTTCATAGACATCGATCACTTCCTGCATGGTCACCACGGAATTGATGGCTTCATCCAAGGAAATAACCTGATCCTTTTGCAGATAGCAGTCCGTCACTTCGATATTGTCATCGAACGCCATACTCATCAGACCATAATTATAATCAAAGAACGACTTATCTTCCTTATCAAGAGTCGTGTCTTCCACCGCATTTTCGATAAAGCTTTCAAATCCGGCGCTGCGCACCGGTTCCGGTAGCCCCGAATCATCAGGATTGTCCTGCTGCTCCCAATACTCTTCCACATCGATCTTCTCAGCCGAAGCCGTTAAAACATTGAGCTCACGCTTGGGATCTCTGGTAAGAACAGCCAGATATGATCCGTCATTCATGAACCTGTCAAGGGCCGCTTGGAGGACCGAACAAATATCCTCAACGCTTTCCAGATTGGCGATATAATCACCCATCTTAAGAGTATATCCGTGGATATAATTGTCATCCGCGCTGTCTATTCCTATGGAATGCCTGCTCTTTCTAAGAACAGCTTCCATGCGATCCACTATGTCATCCTCATCGTCCACAGGCGCAAAAACGACGGATGAAGCATCATAAGTCAGATCGGCATCCATATACAACATGCCGTCATGCTCTGAAGCAACCGTACGCCTGGCCTTAACGAGCATATCATCAAGACCGTCCATACTGCCCACGCATCCGACTTCTTCACCGTTAAGATACACACGGTAAAAGTCCGCCTCGTCTCCGTCATAACTCACCCATGAAGGGATTGCTATAATGTTTAGAAAAATCACTAAAAGCGCCACGCGTAATCTGATGTAGTGAAGGCGCTTATAGTGTCTTGTCAATTTCTTCATATAAGTCCGTACATCGTAAGCACCTTAAGTGCGATATCCGCAAGTACAGCAAGCAGTATAAGCACACTCATAACCTTAAGGAAGCCGAGACCTCCTTTCTTGGATGCCTGCTGTTGCGCTTCGAGGATGGATTTGGTCTGTTCTCCCAGACTGTCCGTCATCGTAGCCTGAACATTACGATATACCTTGATATTCTCCTTGTGTATAGTATCACTCTGCTTGTCAAAAAGTTCTTTTATCAATTCCTTGTCAGCAAGATCCGCCTGAGAGTCCTCATTATCCTTCTCGGAATTACGTATAACGTCCTCTACCAGGCCGTTAAGCTTCTCTGCAGATTCCATATTCTTAAGATTGACAAGCTTCATATCCTGCAAAAGCTTTTCATATGTCTCGATCTGTGCTTTCAATTCCTCTATCTCCTTTGCCTCTGCCTCATGATTCCCTTTGATCACATCGCTTTGTGTAAATTTTTGTGCAAGTTTATCAATAAATAAATCCATTGAGGTTCTCCTTTTGTCTACATTAACTATATGTTTACCTGTTGTTCACATTTTATTCATATATTACTGCTATTATTATATCCATAACAGACGAGTGATTAGACAATTTTTTCATAATAGCCCGGGCGCTGAGAGGTGTCCGGGCACTCCTCATTTTATCCCTTTTATTCTTCCTCAAGAAGACTCTGCACTTCTTCATTCAGGCTCTGCATCTTGCAGTCAAGATCGGATACCATCTGTGCACATTCCACAAGCTCACCCTGGATATGTGAAGGCGCATTGCCCTCAAACTTATAGTGGATCTTGTGCTCAAGACTGGCCCAGAAATCCATGGCAACAGTACGTATCTGTATCTCTACCTTGGCGTCAATCTTCTTATCCGACAAAAAGATCGGCACGGTAACAAGCATATGATAGCTCTTGTATCCGCTCTCCTTGGGATTCTTGATATAATCCTTGATCTCCAGGACTCTGATATCGTTCTGGTTCGCTAACATCTCGGCTATGTGATATATATCCGAAGTAAAGGAGCATATGATCCTTATGCCCGCAATATCATCCACATAGTCCACCATATTCTCTATGGTAGATTCATATCCCTTCTTCTTAAGCTTCTTAACGATGCTTTCGCTTGTCTTGATACGTGACTTGATATGTTCTATCGGGTTGTATCTGTGTACATGCTGAAACTCATCATTAAGTATCTCAAGCTTGGTATTGATCTCTTTAAGTGCAGACCGGTATATAAGGAGGACTTCATTCCAGCTCTCTACCGGATCGTTATTACCGTTCCTAGTCATCTTACTTACATTCCTCTATGGCCACAATTTCTCCGGATATGCACCGGCGTCCTTAAGTGCCTTGATATTGGCTACTACATAAGGCTTGTCTTCTTGATATGTCACACCAAACCACTTATCCGGCGATGTAAATACTTTGACCGTAGCCTTGCCCGACTTGATAAGTCTGTCTATATCGGATGGCAAAAGAGCCTCTGCCTTAAGAGGATTGCCTGCAACATCTTCATCTAAAAATCTCACAAACGCATGCTGCAGTTCATCTAAAAGCCCCTTCTTAAATCCCCACATATTCATGGATACCGGAGTCTTAACATCTATATCCTTAAATGTAGCTCCGTCGTCTTCCGAATATGCCGCACCATTATCAGTCATGACGATCGTCTTCTGCTCCACGATATCCTCAAGATTCCCCGAAGCATCGGTCTTGCATACTCCTCTGGTAACTGAACCCTTCTCTGTCAAGGTCTTGCCAAGTTCATAGGCCACCATGGCATAAGATGAATCATCCTCTGCAGTATCAGTAAGGAACTTGTATAGTATCTTAAAGCCTTCCTTACCATAATAATCGTCTGCATTGATGACCATGAAAGGACCATTAATCGCATCCTTGCAGCAACTTATTGCATGAGTGGTACCCCAAGGCTTATTCCTGCCCTCGGGAATACTGTATCCGTCAGGAATCTTATCAAGCTCCTGGAATACATATTCCACTTCCATATGTCTGGAGATCGGTTCTCCCACCAACTTCTTAAAATCTTCTTCTATAGCATGCTTGATGATGAATACCACTTTTTCAAAGCCTGCTTCTTTAGCTGCGTATATGGAAAAATCGATGATCCTGTGTCCCTGATCG
This sequence comes from Lachnospiraceae bacterium, assembly GCA_024694055.1. Taxonomy (GTDB): domain Bacteria; phylum Bacillota; class Clostridia; order Lachnospirales; family Lachnospiraceae; genus Colinaster. The sequence continues at coordinate 63,786 of JAILKC010000055.1, forward strand.
TCCATAGAATCCATCTGTTTTAAGCCGCCGTATCTGCTGCCCATTCCTGCTGCCATGATCACTAATACCGGTTTATCCATATATATTCCCTCCAAATACATACCGTGTTATGCCCGCAAAAGCGCGAGCCTATCTGTATAATTATACTCCAATCATCCGATCTTGTCTATGGAATAGAGTCTTGACGAATAGTCACCCATCACCCTTGTTCCTTCATTAAGTCCGGTTCCTATAAACCTTCCCGCAAGTCTGATCCCGGCATACATGAGCGTAGCACCGTTTACGGTATATTCCTCCGTCTCCCCATCCATAGCATAGGCTTTGCCGATAAGTGCCTGCATGACACCGTCTTCCTTGATGTATACAGGAGATATCTGATTGATGAGATTGCCGAAGGTCTTGACCTTTACCTTGATGCTTCTCACCCTGACTCTGTATACGGCATCCTCAATAAGATCCGATGCATAGAGTATATCATACGACTGATTGGGTTCAGCATATCTTTTATAAAGCAATGCCACCGCATGCTCCTTTTTGTCATCCGTAACCTGCCATATGGTATTATTATCCGAGTTGTATACCCTTGTGAAGCTGCCGTTCTGTAGGAGTTCTCTGTTTTTCTTATAGAATTCCACCTGCCCCGATATGATCTTACGATCCACAAGTGACAGACGTGTCAGATCGAGTTCATATCCCAGTACGCCCATGGCTGCAACATTAAATCTCGTCTCAAGTGACGTCTCTCTTAAAGTCTGATGATTGGGAGAAGCACTCACATGCGCACCCATCACTGACTGGGGATAACCATACGAAGTACCTCCCTGAATATACATTCTTTCACTGGGGTCAGTGTCATCCGAAGTCCAAATCTGAGGCATATATGAGAGTATTCCCATATCGAATCTGTTGCCGCCGGCAGAACATCCTTCAAAAAGCACATGCGGAAAAGCCTCTGTGATCCTCTTCATCACATCATAAAGCCCAAGAACATAGTCATGATAGAAAGCTCCGGGAAGCGAACCGCCTTTTGAATAAGCATCGGTTATCGGCCTGTTCATGTCCCATTTGACATATGAGATATCGGCACTTCCAAGCAACTTACACATCACATTGACTATATGATCCCTGACATCTTTCATAGTATAATCAAGTATCATCTGATTACGTCCGGTATATATCTCCTTACCGGGTACGGATACTGCCCAGTCAGGATGAGCCTCATAGAGTCTGCTCTTTTGACTTATCATCTCGGGCTCTACCCATATTCCGAACAAAAGGCTCTTTGACTTTATCTCTTTTACCAGGCTGTCAAGTGTCCCACCGAGCTTTTTCTCATTGACATACCAGTCTCCGAGCGCTTTACTGTCATCACTTCTGTCGCCGAACCAGCCATCATCAAGCACAAAAAGTTCTATTCCCAGACTTGCGGCAGTCCCCGCAAGATCTATAAGTTTGCGTCTGTTAAAGTCAAAATATGTAGCCTCCCAGTTGTTGATAAGTATGGGGCGCTTCCTGCCTCTGAAATATGGCGGAATGATATGATCCGTTATGAACCTGTGGCAGTTATGCGATACACCGTTAAATCCGTCCGGACTGTATGTCAGCATGGCTTCCGGTGAATAAAATCTCTCTCCCGGTTTAAGCGGATAGGCAAAGCCAAAAGGATTAATCCCGGTAAGGACTCGTGTCTTGCCATATTCGGACACCTCCATGCGCTCTCTGTGATTGCCCGAATATATCAGATTAAAGCCATAACAATCACCATATTTTTCCGTCGTGCCGTCTTTTAAAAGCATCACGAAAGGATTATGGAAATTGCTGCTCGTGCCGTTGGTCGAACCGGTCTCATATATCCCTGATTCAAGTTTTTTGATATGCGCATGACGCTCTCTCGTCCATAGGCCGTCAAATGTCATCACAGAGTAATCCCTGCCCTGCAGATCAAGCATCATGCTTGATATATCACGGATGGTATATGTGACACCAGTGTCATTAATAAGCACCATACGTTTGGTGATCACATCACAATCTTCAAACGCTGTATAGATGACTCTGAGTTCAAGACCCTTATCATCACCGTCTGTATGATGATCTCTGTATATGAGCTCAAGTGTCCAAGGCTTATCTCCTCCGTCAGGACTAATATGAGCATAAGGCATACCCGTCTTATCGCTGTCAGCATATAATCCTTCATACAGCAGGGAATCCTCTATGTAGAATCTGGTCGATATACATCCGTCCGGCCCCTCAAGCATAAGAGGAAGGCTGCGGTAATCTCCCGTCGCCGCATTGGACATCTCAAGGCACATGTCATCCAAAGTCACGCACCAGTTATCCCCGGCAGCCGCAACGGAATTACCGTAGGGGTTGGTATACTTCTCTGCAAGCGCCGCTTCGATATCGGTATCCGTCATTATGTCACGCGCATCCAAAAGGCCGTCTGTGTTCGCCCTGTGCATGGGCGTAATACGTCTGCCATAATGCAGATTCTCTACGTATTTTCCTTCTCTGATATGCATAACATATGATGTCCTGCCAGAGGTGATGGTGTACAATCCGTTCTTAACCGTGATCATAAAGTTCCTCCGTTCTTATCGGCTGTCCTTGACATATTCGGTGCCTAATATATAGAATAATCTATATCAAAATCAGTATAGCATAACAGCAGGAAAAATGGAAAAAATAGGACTTTTTGAAGCAATAGATCAGGCAATGGAATACCGCAAGATGCTGCCGGTCAACAGAGCGCAGTTACGCAAAAAGCGTCTGTACGAACTGGTGGCATATGCAAGAGAAAACAGCCCCTTATATAAAAAATTGTACTCCGATCTGCCGGCAGGTTTTACAATATCCGATCTTCCGCATACGAATCGTGATACCTTCATACACAATTACAGAGACTGGTCCACTGACGGAGATGTAACGGAATATGATATCAAGGACTATCTCTCTACGGACTATGACCGCAAACGGCTTTTTAGAAAGAAGTATCACGTCGTAAGCAGCAGCGGCACTGACAATGAGCCTCTTATCAATCTGTATGATGAGAATTTCTGCAGGATCATATCCGTTGAACATGTACTCAAGGGATTTCCAAGACTTGAATATATATGGAGTTTTTTCTTAAGACGTGGAAGATATGCCGCCATATATACGGTTAATGGCCCCTTCTTTTACAATATGTTCATCAAGATAAGGAGCGAATACCTTCCTCTGTCGAAGAAGCGTTTTCTCACTCTGCCGGCGCAGGCATCCACTGAGGAACTCACAGAAGCGCTTAATAAATTCAAGCCTACCATACTCTCAGGATTCCCATCGGTACTGCTTCGTCTGGCCGAAGCCAAGGAGTCGGGTACTCTTCATATCCGTCCCATATGCATCGTGGCGGACGGGGAATTCCTTGAAGATGAATCAAGAGCAAAGCTTGCCTCAGTTTTTAACTGTGAAGTCACAAGCACTTACTCGAGTGCAGAGACCGGTGTGATAGCCTATGAGTGTCGCGAGCACCATCTGCATATCAATGATGACAGGATCATATTGGAGCCGATAGACAGTCTCGGCAGGCCGGTCCCTTCAGGTGAAGAATCGGAAATGATCTTAGTCACCAATCTTTTAAGTTATCCCCAGCCGGTGATCAGGTATGCTCTGGAAGACCGTGTGATACTGCATGATGAAGAATGTCTCTGTGGCGACCCATCACCGTGGATCGAGATATCCGGTCGAAGCCGTGACAGATTAAGGCTTATAGACGGCACAAAGAAGATCATCGTGCCCATCGTGGATATGGAGAATGTGCTTAAGGATGAGACATCGATAAGCAGATACCAGATAGTGATATATGCCGGAAGCCGACTGTCACTTAGACTATCGGCTGCCGAAGGATATGACAGGACGACGGCATTCTTTAAGGCCGAGAAGATCATGCGTTCATATATGAAGAGTATCGGCATCATGTCTCCCATGATCACCCTCGACAAAGACGAACCTCTTGCCGATCCACTCACCGGTAAGTTCAGAACAATAATCGTAGAAAGCTAGAGCAAAATCCCGGGGACGTTACCGCTCCCGGGATTCCTTAATATGGATGTTATAAAGTTGTAATCAGTTTATTACTGAAGAAGTGAAAGAACACCCTGATTTGACTGATTGGCCTGTGCAAGCATTGCCTGTCCTGCCTGTGCAAGGATATTGTTGTTAGAGTATGTTACCATCTCCTTAGCCATATCAGTATCTCTTATAGCTGATTCAGCTGCTGTTGTATTCTCTACTACGTTATCAAGG
>JAILKC010000073.1 GCA_024694055.1 Lachnospiraceae bacterium
AGCACCTGTGAATTAAGAGCGTTAAGAGCCTTCTCGCGGCTGATGGTAACTACTGCTACCTCACCCTGCTCTTCATACTTGATAAATTCCATAACTTATCTCCTTATTACATGACTTATATAACGCAGTATAAGCAGCCGATCTCTCAGCTGCTCATACTTTTACAATACTATTCTCTCTCTACGATAGTAGCGCAGCCCATGCCGCCGCCGATACAAAGCGTTGCAAGACCCTTCTTGGCATCCTTGGCAACCATCTCGTGAAGGAGTGTAACAAGGATACGCGCACCTGAAGCTCCTACGGGATGTCCGAGTGCGATTGCGCCACCGTTGGGGTTAAGCTGCTTGTCAACATCAATGCCGAGGTCCTTACCTACTGCAACTGACTGTGCAGCGAATGCCTCGTTAGCCTCGATGATATCGAAGTCCTCAATCTTGTAGCCGGCCTTGGCCATAGCCTTCTTGGTAGCTGCTACAGGTCCGATACCCATGATAGTAGGATCAACACCGGCAAGAGCACCTGCCACGAATGTAGCCATGGGCTTAACGCCGAGTTCCTTAGCCTTCTCTTCAGACATGATAACGAGCGCTGCTGCACCGTCATTGATACCTGAAGCATTACCTGCAGTAACAACACCGTCAGGATTAAGAGCCTTAAGCTTTGCAAGACCTTCAATGGTAGAACCTGCTCTCGGACCTTCGTCTGTATCAAATACAATTGTCTCTTTCTTCTTCTTGATCTCTACGGGAACGATCTCAGCCTTGAATGCGCCGCTCTCGATAGCTGCACATGCCTTCTGCTGGCTCTTAAGAGCGAACTCATCGAGCTCTTCTCTTGTGAGGTTCCACTGCTTAGCCACATTGTCAGCTGTTGTGATCATATGATAATCGTTGAATGCATCCCAAAGTGCATCCTTAACCATGGTATCAACCAGTGCACCCTGGCTCTGGCTCGGCCATGTCATTCTGTATCCGTAACGAGCATTGGGAAGTGCAAAAGGTGCCATGGACATGTTCTCCATACCGCCTGCTACAACTACATCCGCATCACCTGCCATGATCATCTGAGCTGCCTGATTGACACAGTTAAGACCTGAACCGCAGACAACGTTGGTGGTAACTGCCGGTACTTCTATAGGAAGACCTGCCTTTAATGATGCCTGTCTTGCTACGTTCTGTCCGAGACCTGCCTGTATAACACAGCCCATGTATACATGCTCTACATCTGTAGGCTGAATACCTGCTCTCTTAATTGCCTCCTTGATAACGATTGCTCCGAGCTCTGCTGCGGGAGTTGTGCTGAGCGATCCGCCCATTGTGCCGATGGCTGTACGACATGCACTTGCGATAACTACTTTCTTTGCCATTCTCATGACTCCTTTCGTTAAAGAAAATTAATTGTACGAATTGATCTAATAATCTGAATAAACCGCCTGTTTTCACGGCTTGTGTTAGATTGTTATTTTTTTATCATAGTCGTGCTCTATTATTCTATCACAGCCAATTTGTTTTTTCAATGAAAAAGATGAGCGATCTGCATATATATAAATATATGCGATACACCCATCCTTAAATGATCCATCATATACCGTAATGATCACACAGGTCTGTCTCCCATGCCGGGAATGATCATATGAATCTGTATCCATACCTGCGTAATGACTATGAAAGCTGTCCTCTTCTGCTGCCCGCAAGAATGAACTTGCCATCCCTAACCATATCTCTGATCTTGTTCTTGTCTACTCCGGTCGCTTCCTCGATCTGAACCAGCGATGCCGCCGGATACTCTTCCACGAACTTGCGCACCTTGCCATAATCATCGTAGACATTCTCATTGCAGTTCGAACAGAAATACTCTCCAAGCCCCTTATACTCCAAGGAATGGCCGCATACGGGGCAACCTTTCAGTCTGCTGTTCCTGTACAGTTCTTCCAAATCTTTCATTAATATTTATCTCCCGAAGTTCCTGTTTAGATTATTTTACCACTAAAACACTACATGCACAATAACGTAGACACTCCGACACAATATATGATAAAATATACTTACATCAGGCAGCACCTGTCCGACCGGATATCGTGGTATAGGCCTGATGAATCTGAATAAGAAGGGACTGATCAGTATGAAATTTATCATTAGCGGTAAGAACATCGATGTAACGGATGGTCTTAGAAGTGCAGTTCAGGACAAGATAGGGAAGTTAGAGAAGTATTTTACACCGGAGACAGAGGTCCATGTGACCTTAAGCGTTGAGAAGGATCGTCAGAAGATAGAGGTGACCATTCCCGTCAAGGGCACTGTCATCAGATCCGAGCAGGTCAGCAACGATATGTATGTATCCATCGACCTTGTTGAAGAGATCATCGAGAGACAGCTTAAGAAGTACAAGAACAAGATAGTTGACAGACATCAGAGCGGCGACTACTTCAAGCAGGATTTCATCGAGAAGGATTTCGTCGACGAAGAAGAAGTACAGATAGTTCGTACCAAGAAGTTCGATATCAAGCCTATGTATGCTGAGGATGCATGTATCCAGATGGAGCTTACAGGCCACAATTTCTATGTATTTGTCAATGCTGAGACAGATCAGGTCAATGTGGTGTATAAGCGTAAAGGTAATACCTACGGTCTTATAGAGCCCGAGTATTGATCCTTATAAGTCAGATCAGTGATTAATCAATGTCCTGCCGCCGTATCGGCGACAGGACATTCTGTTATGAAAGAGCCATTATGAACATTATATTATGGACAGTTACATTATCAGCCCTCTTACTTGAGACATATATGCTCGGCCGCAGATACGCGATCAGATACTACGATTCGGTTCCGATCACTGCTTCCGGGCTTATTCTTACTCTTTATGTGCTCGGTTTTTTTAAAGTCATGAACTTCATCTGGATCCCCGCATCCGCTCTTCTTATCTGTAATGTCATAAGACTGGTAAAAACAGACCGAGATAAAGATACGAAAAAACTCCCCGGTCACATTATTGAAGATCTTATTATGACCGTTTTCTTTCTAATACTGTGCACGATCGTATCATTAATGTCCTCAGCTCATGTTGTCAAATGGTGGGATGATCTTAATTTCTGGGCCACGGATGCCAAAGCACTGTATTTTTTAAACGGCTTTACCGGTCGCTACGGCAATGTGGCACCTGAATTCGGTGATTACCCTCCGGCCATACAGATAGCAAAATGGTGTACACTAAAGCTTTCTGCCGGATACAACGAGGGCCTTGCTTTTTGCGGCTATTACTTACTCAATATGATCTTACTGCTTCCTCTTATGAGAGCCGCGGATGCGATCACAAAACGCAAACTGCCATCAGGCATTATGGCCTCTTTAGCTGCCGGTATCCCCATAAAAGCAATATGGATGATCGTTATCATGCTCATCCCCGGAATCTTCAATGACGTATGGAGTTTTGGTTCATGCTCGGATGTCACCATGGGTATAGCCTACGGCGCCATGCTTTTGTCGATATTCGAATCGATAATCCCGGATCCGGCCTCTGATGCATCAGATCATACCCGTTTAAAGACTTTTACATATATCAAGACAGCTCTCTATGGTTCGATCACGATTTTGTGCAAGAACACAGGGTTCATGTGGGTCGCTTTTGCATCCGTTCTGTTTATCATTCTTACCGTCAGCACTCACAGTCGCCGCAAAGATGATGCGAGCAGCCCAAAAAGTGATATAGCGAAAACGCTTGCATCTTTGGTATTCATCTGGATGCTGCAAGCTTCATGGTGGATATACTGCATATCTCACAGAAGGCTTGCCAAACTTACCGGTGCACTGGCCCGCAATGCTACAGGAGGCAACATCACTTTACCGGATGATGCCGCCACAAAACTCAAAGTATATATCGGAGGCTTTGTCTACGAGCCGATGCACACTTCCCACACTCCGGTGCTTGATCTTTCAGCGATGTGGATGTTCATGATCCTGCTTGTTGTCATGATATTCATCTTTTTGACCCTCATGGTCAACGGCGCAAAACGCGGAGTTTCGCCTTCACAGAATGTGATATCCCGAGCATCTGTTCTGATACTGCTCTTATATACTTTCATCACAGGGATCATCATATATTCAGTCATACTGTACAGTCACTTAAGCCTGTTTGCCACGGAGACTCAATATGGAAGCACGGATGTCATGGCCATTTCCATATCAAGATACGGAGCGCCTTTTACCATAGGCACATTCCTGCTTTCGATCACTGTTTTGACATATGTATTGGCAGAACTTAATGGATTGGAAGGATGCAAGAGTCTTCTTCCATACATCACTTTTGCCGGAATATGTCTATTTATACTGCTTACTACGGATTATCCCGCTTATTCATATATGCTTAAAGGATACAGAGCAGATATCGCTGATGATATTCAATCCCGCAATGATATGATTGACCCGGAAGGTCGAAGATTCCTGGAATACATTGATAATATGCAGACAAATGGGTATTCTGAAGAAAGTAGTGACATAAGTTATGACGATATAATCAATCACAGAGTCCTGTTTTTCAGGGATGACAGTCAGATACATTGGGTTAAGAACACTTATATCAACTACGAAGTCTCTCCCGTAGCTGTGGTATATTCGGATTACAATAAGGATATGTCTTCAGACGAGATTGACACCGCAATAGATACACTTCATGCAGATTACATATATCGTGACGGATATGGCATTGAAAAAGCCGATAAGTATTCAATGCCCTAGACGGTTCAGTCTTTGGAAGCAAATATTATGCGCTTTTGGATCTGATAACTGATGCAGAATAAAATTGAATCAACAAGCACCTTCACATAGGTCTCTTTGACCGGAAGCACCTTATGGAGCAGGATGACCAGTCCGGCAGATGCAGCCATCTGACAGATGCACAGGGTGTAATATCCTGCGGCTGTCTTAACATTATTACCTTCCTTGATGAATACGACCGTCTTGTTCATAAGAAAATTATAGACAGAAGACAGCACTCTGGCTGTAGCGGTAGCAAGCATAATGCTCGTAGCTTCCGAGAATCCCGAAAATACCGCAAGAAACATTCTAAACAGCAGTATATCCAATACAAACGAACTTAATGAAGCGATCAGATACTTGAAAAATGTACCGAAAAGTATCCTGTATACGGAGATACTGTCACGTACAGCCCTGAAATGAGTCTGCTCATTATTATTCTCATATATTGTCTCTATAGGCACTTCAATAACATGGATATTCGTTCTCGCTGCTATTACAAGCATATCAAGCTCGTACTCAAATCTGTTGCCTTTTCCTTTAATAAGACGATCAAGAATATCCACTGGTATACCGCGTAAGCCCGTCTGTGTGTCCGAAAGTTCAAGCCTGTGCAGGAGTTTAAAGAGTCTGCGCGTGATCTTATTGCCGTTGCGGCTCTTAAATGGCACATTGTCATTATCAAAATCTCTTGCTCCAAGTACAAGGGCATTACCCTGCTTCAGAGCGCACTCTCCTACCTTAAGAACATCATCCACCGCATGCTGACCGTCCGAATCTGCAGTCACTATGACTTTTATCTGTTTAAGACTATCCTTCCACTTATCAAGAAAAGTTTCTTCACATATAACAGTATCCGTGCATACGCCTGACATGATCAGTTTGAATGCATCTTTAAGAGCACGTCCCTTTCCCAGATTATACGGGTGCCTTAGCACAAGGCATCTGTCCGCAAGCTCGGCAAATACGGATGCGTGTTCTTCATCCGATCCGTCATCAACTAAGATCACAGTCTCTATACCGAATGTGATCAGTCTGTCACAGTATTCAATAAGGTCTCTGCCCGGATCAAGCGCCGGGATCAATACCGCAATGTCTCTCATACGTTCACTATTGTACCATATATATTCGTCAATGTAAGCGCCTGATTATTTTCTGACAATTTGTTTTAATTATCTCTTTTTTCTATCTTTCACTTATCCGGTTTTTAATGTGGATTTTTCAAAAATTGTGCATCTTTGCCAAAACAGGTGTTCGCAAGTTTACCATAATTATCCACTTTATTCACCGATTTTTCTGTGTATAATGTGGATAACTTGGCGAATAAGTGCAAAAATTCATTAATTGTTTATAAATCGATGTGGATAACCACCCCGCTCATTGACCGATTGACTATTACAGTCTATTCACTTTTTCGTCAAAATCAATAACGGAGTTTCTGTCAACACTTACTTTTAAAAATCCTAATGTCTGACATTTTAAACAAAATCTGTGTGCAACGGGTATAAATCCGGCATCACACTCCCGCGAAAAAGAGCCGTTCTGAATCGAACGGCTCTTACTCATTATATGCTTTATTAACTTAGAATATTCTTCTTATACAAAGCGGTGTACGATATGTTGCACTCGATACTATGATACCTGTTCTGGCAGTTGATGCATGTACTATCTGACCACCGCCTATATAGATACCCACATGACCTGAGTAACATACTATATCACCGGGCTGGGCATTCTCTATACCACCGACATCATATCCGACTTTTCTGTCCGCAGCCGATGAATGAGGAAGTCCTACACCGAAGTTGGCGTATACGCTCATTACGAAGCCTGAACAGTCGGTACCGTGTGTAAGTGACGATCCGCCGTATACGTAAGGATTGCCGACAAACTGAAGAGCGTAATTACATATCGCTGCTCCTGATCCGCTGCCCTCTACGTGAGTAACAGGACTTGAACTTGCCACGTATGTGTTCGTATTATCCTGATTGTTTCTGGCTGCTCTTGCGGCTGCGTTCGCCTTATCTCTCTCGTCCTTCTCCTTGGCCAGTCGTATCTCTTCCTGCTCCTTGGATTCGGCTCTGACAAACTCGGTATGGAGATCTACATATTCGTCGGACACATATCCGAAACCTTCCTCTATGTCGACCTTGACCCATCCGTCAAGCTTCTCAACAACCAAAAGCTCATCATCTATGGGAACAAGTCCCAAGACTGTACTCTCAAGTCCGGGCTCTTCTCTAACCTTAAGTGTAGTCGTATTGACCTTGGCAAGCAGTGTTCCGACTTCCTTGGCCAGTTCTACCGCTGCATCTCCGGTCACACAATACTCACCCTTGACCCATCCTGTGCAACTTCCGGATTCGATCTTGTACCAACCGTCCTTCTCTTCAAGGAACTCACCCACCGACTTATTGTATAACTTGCCGACTATATCGCCTTCTTTCTCATCGGGGATATCACGCACATTGACGTAATTGGTAACCTGGGCAATAACAAGATTGCTGAAATCCTCCTTGGCTTCTTCGACTATCTCATCTGCGGAACTCTCGGAGATCTTAACAGTCTCAACAACCTCTTTATCAAAATCTATTGTATTTTCTACTGTTGCTTGGTTGGCCTCAGCCGTCTCAGTGATCTCAGTCTGCTTATCTGACTTGTCGGAGGATTCCTCACTCTCCACACCGGGAGTGATCACTATGTTCTTGACCTCGTCCTTAACATCCTTAACAGATGTACTCTCTTCTACTGCAAGTGAAAAACCTGCACCCGGAAGACTTCCGGACAAAGTCACCGCATATGCCGGGAAACTGCTTGATAACATAGCTGTCGCAACCATCCCTATAACGGCTTTTCTGACCATTCTTTTCTTCTTAATGTTCATACATCCTGTAGTCTGTCCGCGCATAAATGCGAGACAGAATATATTTGTTACAAATCCTTAACAAACATACCACTATATGAACATTCTGTCAACCACTACATCTAGCACGTTATGTATACCAAAAAGTGCAGATAATGTATTATGTCGCCTTGTTTATGTTAACTCCAATATTAAGCTTTCTACACAAATCCGCCATCCATCGTTATGATCTGCCCTGTGAGATATGCAGGAGCCACAGCCAGCATGTATGCAAGTTCAGCCACTTCCTCGGGAGTACCGTAACGTCCGGCAGGGATCTGTGATGTCAGTTCCTCTCTCTCTTCATCAGTCAGATGACTGTTCATATCCGTATCTATTACTCCGCATGCGATGGCATTGACCTGAATATTACTGGGAGAAAGTTCCTTGGCAAGAGCCTTGGTAAACGCATTCATTCCGCCCTTGGACGCGGAATAAGCCACTTCCATTGACGCGCCCACATTGCCCCACATCGAAGAAATATTGATTATGCGGCCTTCATGAGCATACAGCATACGTTTGATCGCCTGCTTCGAAGTCAGAAAGACACTGTCAAGATTGGTTGACATAAGTCTGCGCCAATCATCTGCTTCCATGTCCTGCAAAAGACCCACATGCGATATCCCCGCATTGTTTACCAGTACATCCACTCCGTCAATACTGTCAAAAATACGGGCCACTGTCTCCTCATCACCCATGTCACCCTTAAAGCATCTGACGAACACTCTGTTATTCACGGACAGTTCTTCGCCAAGCCGTTCCATTCTCTCTATGTTGTTGATACACGTGAGCACTAGATCAAAGCCTGCTGCCGCAAATCTTCTGGCAATCGCCTCACCTATTCCTCTCGAAGCTCCCGTTATCATAGCCACTTTACTCATATATATCCTCGCCTAAGCATCAAAACTTTCCGTGACCGACATGTCCATGCTTATGGCCATCCGCCGTTTTATTTCCACCCTTGCTGTGACCATCAAGGATCAGCTTGTCATCGGTAGGCGCATCAGTCACATCAGCAATTGTCTCTTCACCAAAGTGTCCGTGACCGGCATGTCCGTGCGTGCTCGTGCCTGCATCGACATTGCCTCCCACGCTGTGACCATCAAGGATCAATTTATCGTCGGTAATAACACCAGTGCTTGTGGCAGCACCTGCAGTACGAGTATGTCCGCCTCCCTGACCGGATGACGAATAGCCTGCTCCTGAACTTACTGTCCGCGTATGTCCGCCTCCCTGACCGGATGACGGAGTAAGGTTAATATCCACGGGACCCTGGTCGCCGTTGTTCGCGCTTTCTACTGCCCATTTAATTCCGTTGTCTGCCAGATCCAACGCTGACCCAACGTCGCCATGTAAGCTGTTGATATTATCCAGAGCTTTACCTACCTTCTTGATATCGGTCAGATCAGCAGCTTTCTCTATTCCGGTAATATTCTTCACGCTCTTTATAAAGTCATCCGTATTACCATTCACGCCTGCCTGTGCCAGATCAATTGCCTTTCCAATGTCACCTGAGAAGTTATCAATATTCTCCCCAATCTTCGCACCGACATCTTTTATACTGTTTATTTTTCCGGCTTCATCAAGTCCGCAGATACTGCACCCAATTCCTAAAGCACCCCAAGACAGTTCACCTATGGCTTCGCTCGTATTGCCAAGGGCCAGATCTGCCAGACCATATCCTACATCTCTGCTGCCTTCCAGTATGCCGACTACATTACCCACCACCGGTATAAATCCAATTGCCGTGTCAATCAGAGTAGCTTTGAATGCGGCTTCCGCATCATCAGCAAATTCGCTCTTGCCTCCAAGCAAAAGATTGGCCGCAACTTTATAATTATCACCCTGGGCTGCCAGTGCACCTGCTCCAAGGGCTGCCGCTCCTGCTCCGACCGCAAGCGCAGCACCGCTGATCGCAACAGGTAAGAAAGCTGCCGTCAGTACCACTACTGCTGCTGCTGCAAGGCTGATACCAAGGATATAGGGGAATCCTTCATTATGTAAGAGTCCCCAGAAATCTCCAGATTCTGTAATGCCGCCATCGTCTGCAAGCAGTACACCATAGTATGATGCGGCAACCATAAGAGAGGTTCCTAGCGTAAACAAAAGGTAGAGAACTATCTTCACTGCGTTCTTGCCGTTCTTACCGGTCATAACAAGTTTAACGATCGCAAAGATCACAAGTATCAAAGCAAGCACGATACGTACAACCGGCTTAAAATCAAAGGCATACCACACAATGATATTGATCACGGTATTGATGAGCATTCCATATCCTACATTCAAAATGGATAATTGGATATGCGAATACATGGGCATCTTCTTCCTGCCCTCATTGACCTTCTTATACCGTGAAGCACATGAAAATACCATGCAGGTTCCGGCCAGCGCCCCTTCATCGCCCTTCATGCACGATACTATGAGCATCACAGCAAGCACAAAAGAAGTGGCCGGATTATATAGGATTACATTAAGTATCGCGGATATCAGCAGACCTGCAAAAAAGAAAAATCCGGCATCATATAAAGACGCTTCCATATATGCCTTTTTCTTCTTGCCAAATGAGAAAAAGGAAGCAAATACTTTGCCTATCCTTCCCGATGCTATGTCCGCGATAAGGCCCCTGATCGCAACAACGATCAGGATATATACTCCCGACACCAAAAAGATCGTATTGGGTTTGACTCTGTTTTCATTAAAGAATACCGACAGACCTTTACTCTTGTCAGCAAGCCGTCCAAACAAAAGATAAGGAGTCAGTCCGTTAAATACGGAATGTTCGGTCCTGAGATTAAAAGTATCATTCAGATAGCAGTTGGCGTACAGATTCCACAGTGCCAGTATCAACATGGTCACTGCATATATTATGGCATTCTTAATGATGGTCTTTTTATTAAATGAATCTTTTAAAGACCCAAACATCGCCTTTAGCAGTTCACCGGTACTCTTGGGAAATGAAGCCGCCGATGTCAGCTTGGTAAAACTGTACATGCTGAAGTCTTCAGGATCTTCTATTGATGCACCTCCTGCACCTGCTGCCGATCCGGTCAGCGCAGAAGTTCCTTCAGCCCCTGAAGCACCAATACCATCCGTACCTCCACCATTACCGTCAGGCCCGTCATCTGCCGGACCGTCATCATTATCTGCAGGACAATTGTTGATTATATAATTACATACGTCCTTCTCAAGTTCGGATACATGTCTGCGTCCTTCTACTTTGAGTTCAGGCCTAACCGTAACATATTCATACTCATCCTTCTGTACGTGTATGAGCACTTCTTTTTCAAGACTCTTACCCGTTCCGTTAGACGTAGTGCATAAAAAGAGCCTATTCTCTGCTTTAAATTCAAACTTGTCCGAACCCTCTGCAAAGGTAAGCGTCTTATTGGCCTTTTTCAGATTGAAGTTCTTATCTGTATCCTTCTTTTCCAGTTCATCCTTTACGTAGGTATAGAGCTTATGTACATCGTCATCCGCAAGACATACCGCCTTATCACTCCTGCTGTCCGTGATAAGACATACAAACACGTCACCGGAGCGGCCGAACGAAATAAGCCTTGCATTCTTATATGAAGGCTTGTCAACGGATACTATATTGGCAGAGGTCACATATTTTTCGATAAATCCACGCAGTATGGGATCTATCCTGTAGCCGGCATTATCATTGCCATAGAATACACCCTTTTTGATGGCATGGTCGACCACGGCGCGCATCTGTTCCTATGTGACCTTGCCCATAAGCATGGGAGACTCTGTAAGTCCGGTCACATGATGCATCCTTTTATCAATCATGAACTGCTTGGTCGCAAGCAAAAAGTCATTATATGAATATTCCAAACATACCTTGGGTTTATAGACGTTTTTCTTCATGCCATTACCTCTCAATGTATTCTGCCGGTACAAGGGTAAGTCCGTACTTGGTACCCAACCAGTAGTTGTTTCCTGCTTTTATTATGCACTTAACCTCGTTACTTGACAATCCGTTCTCTTCATTAATATATATACCCGACGAGAATTCAGGTTCAAGGAATGCTCCCGAATTTAGCTTAATAGCTACCACTCCGTCAGATTCCGTGGTAATGATGGCAATATTTCCACCTGTAAAAACAGCCCGGACTTTCTCTCCCGGCAATCCGTCATCCTTGTAATATGTCGACCGGATCATATATGAGTCGCCCGATTTTTTCAGTACAGCCAAACCACCGTCACTCATATAACCGCATCCGACCAGTACTTCATCCCCCGCCGTCAGAGCCGCCGATGTCACATAAGGATGCGGCAGTCCCTGCTCTTTTCCTATATATTCTGTTCTTCCATCCGAATAAAGTAACGTCAGTCCGCCATTACGGTTATCAAGATATGAGCCAATTAAAAGATCATCTCCAAGCGGCAGAATGACATTGACCGAATCACACTTAAGGCCGTCATCCGCAGTCATCACTTTATCAGCCGCCCAGTCACCGCCCGTCGTTCTCTTAAGCCTCGCTGCTCCGTTATATGTGCCGCACCATATATATTCACCATCATAAACCACCGTGTTCACGCGTCCCTTGGGTATATCCGGTGCCATATAATCAGTCCTTGTTCCGTCAGGGCCGATACGCGTCAATCCCTTCTCATGACCGATAAATATGCTTCCGTCATCCGTGCCCGCTATTCCCGCCGAATAGATAAGGCTTAAGTCTTCTATCCTGTCTACAGGTGCAAAATTGTCCGCATCATAGATTATGACACCTTTGTCAGTTCCCACATATACCAAGCCGTCACGTGCATACAGGGCCGATATCTCTCTGTCAGCTTCAAGTACTGTAAGATCATAGCGTTGCACACTCTCTGTCCCGTCATCTCTGAATATGAAGGACATTATGACTATGGCCGCTATCACAACAGCAATAAATATGCAATTAATGACTGTTCCCGCTTTATTCCTCATAATCTTAATATGTCACATCCCAAAGCCTTAAGTTCCGCTTCGCTGTGAGATACATAGATAAGTCCTTTACCCGTAAGTTTCTCATTTTTCAAAAAATCCAGGATCTTTACCTTAGTCTCTTCATCTATATTGGAAAGCGGTTCATCAAGCAGGATATACTTCTTATCTGCGGCAAGCGCCCTGGCCAGTGCCACTCTTTTTGCCTGACCTCCGGATATCTGTTCAGGAAATTTATCGAGTATATCTTCGATCCCAAGCCGTAAAGCCAGATCATTAACATATTCTCTGTCATTAACTGACATACCGTATGCTATGTTATCCTTTACTTTCATGTGATTCCACAGAGTCGGATCCTGGAAAACCATAGAGGCATTACGTTCATACGGAGCCATTGTATCTTTCATAACAACGTCATCTATTATGATCTCACCGCCATCTGCTTTTTCCAAACCCGCAATGATGCGCAGTATGGTAGTCTTACCGCATCCGCTCGGACCGAACAGTCCGATCCTGGTCCCCATATCCACTGTAAAAGAAACATCATTAAATATCTCTCTGCCACAAAAAGCTTTACTGATCTTATCAACTTTTAACATAATCATCTCCATTGACCAATACGATCAAGCAATGTCCCCGTCCTATTTACGCATCCCTACGACAATCAATCGGTATATGGCAAGAGTCGTCAATTCAATCACCGCAATAACTCCGACTGAAATAAGACAAAATGCCGATACATACTCCGACGCCCCGTAATGCAGATAGTTGTATATCTTCACCGTGATCGCTTCAAGTCCGGGCGCCATCAGTACAAGCATGATCCCTTCTTCCGCATATGTCATAAAAAAGGCAAGCATAAAGGCGATCATAAGTCCCGGCAATATCAGCCTGCATTCCATTAAGAATGCCTTCTTCCTCTTATCCGCAAGTATCCATGCGATCTCCGTTAAATGCCTGTCCGTGTATCTTCTGTATATACATATGATCAGTACCATAAACGGCGCGATCTTAATACCGCATCCGATCGCACTTAATATAACGGAATCTCCAAGTACATGCAGAAAAGAACGGTTAACAACCTTAAGTAAGCCCATGGCTCCTATCGCTCCCGGAATGGCTACCGGAAGCATGGATACGGTTCCAAGTACTCCGTTATCCGAGTCAGCTATCATAACAGCCGGAAAGAAAGCAATGATCGTCCCGAATATGGCCGCGAGCAAGGACACTGTAATCGACACCAAAAGTTCTTCTTTTACCGAAGAAAAAGCATCCGCAAATACCCTGACACTGCCCGTGGTAACAATAAATGTGATCACCGGTATCAGAATCTGTATGATACATACTGCAAATGCAAGACCGGAAACAACGCGCATCCACCCGTTTAGATGTATTCCCATCTTAAGTCGTCCCGATTTTACGGTACCAAACTTCCTCATGCCGCCAAGCAGCCACGAAAGCGGAACGAGCATGAGCAGTATGACAGGCAGTGTCTTAAGACAGACAAGCGTTACGTTGCCTGTTCTGCCGTATACCGAGAAAAGATCAAGCGTATATGTATTGTATTGAAACATGGAAGGTACTGAGAAATCAGTAACTGACAGGATCACGATAAGTCCTGTCGCCGCATACAGATACGGAGCGATCTCCTTAAGCACTATATCGCGTACCACGATGACAAGCCTCTTATATACTGAAGCGGCTTCGATATCAGACGCACTTATGCTCTCCATTCCTATAAGAGCAAGTAAAAGCGCCAGGGGGAAGTATTCAAGCACCTCTACGTACAGACATGCCCCGAACCCTTTAAGCGAATACTTAAGAAGCGCCGGAAAAGGAATTGAAAACATCCTGATAAAATATATCCAACTGAGCGCATATGTGTAGAAAGGTATCGGAAGAAACAGAATAAAAAAATACCTGTACCACTTATCGGCCATAAATCCTGTTTTGATGTAAAGAGCCGCAAAAAAGCCAAGTGCGGTCGCTATAACCGCACTTAATAAAGCCAACTTCATACTGTTTGCCAAAAGGCCTACATGTCTTAAATTAAATGACAGGTCTGTCATATTGACATGATCTCCGGCTCCAAGTATCGGAAGATACAGCATCAAAAGATATATTGCCGGAAATATCAAAAGCTTTTTGCTTTTCCACATGGCCGATCAACCTTACTTTGCATCGGAAAAAATCTTTTCCATGTCTGCCGCAGACACATCCATACAGTCATATATGTCTTCAAGCGGAACAGACATGCCCTTTATCGAGCCGTCCTTGCCGGCATCACGGATGGACAGATCATAAAAACCTGCCTCGACTAACTGTCTCTCAACTTTTTCAGACAGTATATAGTCTACGAACACCTTCGCATTGTCGGGATTGGGAGCGCCCTTTATCATGGCCACGGTACTCGGGGTAAGAAGCGTACCCATATCATCCGGCCCCTGGTCAGGATATACCATCGTTACATCAGCTCCGTCTTCTATGGCCTCACGTGCGTCATCCGAATCCGTAAAGCCAATTATCACCTGTCCGGTGGCAGCCATATCCTTGGTCACGGAATTGCCGTCCACTACATTGACGCCCTTGGCTTTGATCGTTTCAAAATACTGTCTTGCCTCATCCTCTCCCCATGCCGCATATAAAGCTGCTGCCATGGTCTTCGTGGTACCGAACATCGGATAAGCTATGGCAAGCTCGTCGCCTGTATATTCATCACTTACAAAATCTCTGACACTGCCGGGTGTCTTCTTGCCTTCGATCCCTGCGTTATTTACAAGGAACACTCTCGCTCTTCCACCTTCTGCTGCCCATGTATGATCCGCAGCCTTATAGTAGTCGGGGATAGTGTCTGCAGAAGGTGATTCATAACTTTCCAAAAGTCCGCTCTGTGCCAACTTTATAGTCTGCATGAATTCATTATTCCAGAATACATCACATACAGGATGAGCTTCTTCCGAAATGATGCGGTTCACAAGACCCGTCGTCTTATTGGCTTCGGAATCATACACAACCTTGACCTTGATACCGGTCTCCTGTTCAAAACCCTTGATGATATCTTCTGCAAAGACCTCATCAACCGCCGTGTATACCACCACTTCCTTACTCTTGCCGCATCCGGTCATGAAGATCATGGTTACGATCAACAGTAATACAGCCTGCACTGCTCTTTTCATTGTTTTATGCATTTTTCTTTTCTCTTTCTTATTTATTTTCTTTTTTCATTATACGTCCCACAAGCGTGATCGCCGGACCAAGCAAAATAGCGATCAAAACTATTCCTATCGTCGGCCTGCCTCCGGCAAGTATTCCCGCAAGTATTGCCAGAAAATCATAGCATATCCTTAGGATAAAAAACGGGGCCTTGGGATGACGGGCTATTATAGCGTCCGATATGATCTTGGGCAAAGCATCGTAAGGCGAAAGGCCTGCGTCCGCGTTCATATAAGCCGCGGCAGATATAACAAAGCCCAAGATGGCTATGGTAAATATGATCACCCTGTATGGCATATCCGTAAAGAAATATCCCGGAAAAAGCTTATTCCATGACCAGCAGAAAAAATCTGCGTAGTAACCCACAAGGACCATATTGAATATGGTACCAAGTCCTATAAGTTTACGGTTGAATATAACGGTGAGCATCACCAGTACGATATTGACTATAAGTTGGAGATTGCCAAGCGTCATGCCGAATCTCGCAGCCAGCGAACGGTTCATGAAAGTATAGGGATCGGTCCCATATCCTACAAGAATAAGAAATGAAAGGAAAAATCCCATTCCGAGTATTCCTATAAAGCTTATTATCCCACCTTTTATCAGTCTGTCTTTATTATCCTTTAAGTATTCTTTTATCATATTAAGTCTGACGTAAACCGGGACAGTATCCCCGGCAAGCGCCATATTCACTCCTTATAAACTGTTAATATATTCTGTCGCGGAGGTCACGGCGCATGCTCCGTCGGCAGCCGCCGTCACGATCTGCCTGAGTGCCTTGGTACGGACATCTCCGGCCGCATATACACCGGGCACATTGGTCTTACATGTCTCGTCAGCCCTTATGTATCCCTTCTCATCCATATCCACCACACCTTTAAGGTATTCCGTTACGGGATGAGTACCCACGGCAATAAACACACCGTCGACATCCAAAGTCTCAGTCGCATTCGTTTTTACATTATGTATATTCAGTCTCTCTACCGTATCAGTTCCTTCTATTGAATCCGGAACAGAGTCATAGATTATCTCAATATTTTCCGTAGTCTTCGCTATATCCGCAAGTTTCTTCGCACCTCTAAACTCATCTCTTCTGTGTATCAGGTATACCTTGCTGCAGGCTCTTGCCAAGAAAATGGCATCTTCAAGCGCCACATCACCGCCACCTATCACTGCAGTAACACGCTTCTTAAAAAACGCCCCGTCACAGGTCGCACAGTATGACACGCCCATGCCGCCAAGTTCTTCCTCACCCGGTATACCGAGATGATTATGGACTGCACCGGTTGCTATGATCACGGCCTTGGCTTCTATGGTCTCAGTCGAAGTGATGATCTTTTTTACCTTGTCAGCGATCTGAAGCCCCGTAACCGACGCTTCCATAAGATCAACACCTTCGGCCATAGCATGCTCATACATCTTCGTCCCAAGTTCCATACCGCTTATTCCCGGAAGTCCCGGATAATTATCCACATCATAAGTAGTCAGCACCTGACCGCCGCCAATACCGCTTTCCTCTATGATAAGAGTGTCAAGTCCCGCTCTTTTTCCGTATATACCTGCAGACAGGCCCGCGGGCCCCGCACCTATTATCACAAGATCTCTCATCTCAATCTCCATTCCACCATGTAATTAACGCCGGTTCTTCGGCCAATGCATGTCGGCCTTATCCGAACCGACTCATATATGCATAATATAATATATTAAGACTTCAGGTCAATGATAACAATAGTCATAAAGTATGGTATACTACAGTGTGTGTTGAATTTATACCGTTAAAAATTTTGTGATATATTTCTTCCCATACGTACTTTTTATCGTATAATTCAATGTAAGGGTGATACGGACCACGGCCCGGCCGCCAATGATACATTAACAGATATCATGTAAGAAATGGAGAGTTAACATGAATGACAATACACAGAACAATAAATTAAGCGACAGTTCTTTAAGGTTTGTTACCGGCGGCACCGGTTCAAGAAGCGGGGTATGTCCATTGTGCGGTAAACCTGCAACTTTTACGGACATGCAGGGCGCCAGGCTCAAATGTAGCCAATGTGGAAAGGGATTCCCTGAGTCACAGTTAAAGTCAACGCTCTGATGTAATCCGCTCAGAGCATGAATACGTGATGCATTCCACAGACCTTTAAGTCACCCGTTTTTTTTGGTCGGGTCTTCCCTGAAGTATCGTAAGTATTCGTCCGAACACTGCTTTATTATTCTTCACTACTATGGCTATACGATCCTTGCCACGTGACAGTCCGTGAAAGAGATTGCGTACCACTGAATACTCTGTCGTATCTGTACCTGCGACATCCGTCATGCCGGCCAAAGAGGTGCCGGCATTATTTATGCCCGATGCACTTCTTAGATATCCTTTCTCATCATAGGCAAATGACTCATCAATCAGCATCACTACACGGTCAAATTCCCGACATGTAGCTTCATTCACCTCAATCCCGAGTTCGCGCACTGACATTGTGCCTGTATCACCACAGTCTTCATATATCTGCATCCCGTCATCATATATATATACATATCCCTGACTGATATGATCCTTTATGATCATGTCTGCCTGCTCATCATCGGATGCCCACGCCAAAGATACTGAAGAAAAATCACGTCTGTGACTGCCCTCAGGATACATCAGGCCTGAAATAAATGATGAGAGTTCACTGTTAAGTCTTATTCTGTTGGTCAGCTTATATCCGTGGAATCCTTCTATACTCTCTATCAGTTCGGATCCGTCATGATTGCGTTCCTCGTAAGCTATCGGATCTTCTCTGTCGTATGATATTATCACGGGAATGTCGCCGGTTTTTGCGATCCCCATAACATCCTTAAGATTCGATGCACTCAGTCTGTGCCCCTCATCGATAAGCAAAGCCCTGTATTCATCTTTAAGATCAAGCAAAGAATCACCGCTGCAATAGTAGAAATCGACCCTCTTTAAACGTTCATCAAGATGTTCCAGTTCTTTCTCATGTGATCCGAAATGAAGCACACATACTCTGGCAGAAGCCGACAACTGCATGGCTATGTCATACAAAAGTATGGTCTTGCCGGTACCCGGAAGTCCCGTGAATCCATGAACGGACACTCTTTTTCTTATAACACCGGGTTTTTCGAGCACATCCTTAAGGATTAGATTGCGAATATCCTTCTGTTGTGCCGTAAGAAAATAATCGCCTCTAAGAAAACGCAAAGGGTCGGTAAGCGGAGATATCAGATATCTGTCTTCACGAAAAAGTTCCTCTATATGTCCCTCGTAGATATCCTGCTGTTTATTAAGTGTAACAGCCAGCTCATCCCAGGAAGTCTCGATAAGCCTTCCCCCGCCGGAGAGTCTGACCAATCTGTCCGTCTCACTTATATACGTATACGAATATATGGCTCGATCCAATGTCGCCAGATAATATCTGTTATGATCAAGCTGCTTTTTTATCGCTTCATCGGATACATTGCCGCTTTTTAGTTCGATATTTACTATGCTGTCACTTCCGATACGGAGAAGATCAAATTCCTTGCCGAGCTTGGGCATGGTAAATGAATAGAAAAACTCAAGGGAGGTACCGTTTTCCATGACACCGCAGATTCTATCGCTGAAAGTCCTAAGTCCCTTCATCTCCCATTCCTTGACCTTAAGGAAGCGGTTCCGTAAAGACATCTGGCGTTCAAGTCTCATCTGGTCGTATTCATCTTCAATTCTTGTGAGAATAAATATATTGATCGGTTTCATTCCACTCTTTTCATAAGTGCCTTATATCGGTGACGCTGCCGGGCCGCAAAAACGCATCTGTAATGGACCTGGGGGACGGGGTTAGTGGTCCATTTTCGATATACAGACATATTAAACGATCATATGACGGCAGCGAGGCGCATTACCTTTCTGTAACTTAACATAGCAAGCACAGCCACGATCAGGATCAGAACTGCCGCAAGCAGGTTATGATCGATCTTTGTACCCAAGAATATGACCAAGACTACCAATGCCATATCGATTATCATGTTCGGAAACAAATATAATGCTACAGCCGTTCCCTGTTTTATCACTTCTATCTCATTTTCCCAATCAAGTTTCATATGCTTGATACCGCATACGCATCCCCATGCACTGGAAAATGCGCACAGCACAAAGCCTGTGATCATATAGAGCAGCGAAGTCAGTAGCGGAACTCTTGCAGCGATACACAGGCAAAGGATCGCAAATTCCATAAACGGAACGGACAGATACATGTTAAACAGCATCTTGCCCTGGTAAAGCACCTTTTTTTCAATAGGAAGGCTCTGCACTATCCAGTAGTTCTTTCCCTCAAGCGACGGCGAACATGCCGTGGTAGCGACCATCCCTATTAAGAAATATGCAACAAACGGAATGGCAGGAAATATCATCTCAGGTTCTATGGGTGCACCGTTGGTAGTTACTTCGATCAGTTTGTCAAATCCTATGACAAGAACCAGGATGCCAAGTATCACGGCCAGTATCTCACCCATTGCACCATTGACCATATATGTGGTAGAGCCCACGAGGCGCCTGTACTCTTTGTAAGCAACGGCACTGCGCACGCTCCTTTTCTTCGTCTTCGTCATATGGAAGTTCTTTGCAGCCGAGTGAGACTTAA
>JAILKC010000094.1 GCA_024694055.1 Lachnospiraceae bacterium
TGACAAGGGTAATTGATATCACGACACAGAATAAGAGTATGAAGACAGCTCTTATGTTTGCTCCGTCCAAGGTGCTTCCTGACAGTGTCATACCCGGAAGTGAATATAGACTTACATACTTAAGGCTTAACCCAAGGGCTGAAGGTTATACGGGCATGCTGTATGATCCGCCGCAAATTTTAAAAAAGTATTGGGATGAAGCACTTATGGAATGCAGAGTGACGGATACGGCCGCTTATTCGTATGATCATTATGAGGGCTACAGGAATGATCTTTATGATACATACCTTCCGGTGACTCAACTGTCGGATCGGGCAAAGGCTTTCATGGCTGAGGCACTTGAGGGGGCTGACAGCGATTATGAAAAGCTTAAGCGTATAGAAGCGCTTCTTTCAAGCGGAAGATATACCGACAGTCCGGGAATGCTTCCCGAAGATATTGATTCGCCCGAGCGTTTCGTCGATTATTTTTTGTTTGAGCGCTTTGAAGGATATTGCAGTTATTACGCTACGGCTTTTGTGCTCCTGTCAAGGTATTGCGGTATACCGTCGCGTTATGTCCAGGGTTACAGGGTACTGACGGATGATGAGATCCGCATCGAGGTTCATTCAACCGATGCTCATGCCTGGGCGGAGAGTTATATAGACGGTGTTGGGTGGGTCACTTTTGAACCGACTCCCGGTTACATTGTCACATCCGCATCCGGATGGCTTACTTTTGCGGAAAAAGAAGAGCTTATGAAGGGATATGTTTCCGGCGCTCGTGATGTATCCGAAACGAACACAGGTGATGAAGATGGAATGCTTTTGGATACGACAGAGGAAGATAAGCCCGCATTCCCGTGGAAGCGAGTGCTTATACCTGTTATCATCGGCGCAGTATTTACGGCATTGCTTATTCTTGCGGACAATCTGATAAAGAAACACAGATACGGTGTTATGGATATCAGACAGAAAGTTCTGTGGCAGTGCGCAAGGAATATGAGTATGCTTAAACGTAAGGGGTATGGAAGGAAAGACAGTGAGACGCTTAGCGAATACGGATACAGGCTTGAGGGGCTGCTTTCGACGGATTATCCGGCTTTCATTCCTGTATATGAGAGAATGCTGTATTCAGATCTTATCCCGAATGAAGATGAACTTATCATGCTTGAAGGAAGCTTTGACATACTTAAGACTTCCGTCAGATCGGCAGGAAGAAAGAGGCGTGCTGAATTTGCGAAACAGCTTGTATCGGCGTATAATAGACGACATTAGATGGCAAAAAACTGGAGGCGTTACATGGCTAATATTTCGGTAAGGTATTATTCAAACTGTTTGAGAAGAACCACATCATTCAATCTTGTGATCCCTAACGATAAAAGGGATGATATCCCCGCTGAAGACAATCCGTATCTTTCAAGAGATATGAAGACGCTGTTTCTTTTACATGGATATACGGGCGATGGATCCAACTGGGTTCCCGAGGAACTGTGCAACAAATATAATTTTGCAATTGTTATCCCTAACGGGGAGAATTCATTCTGGCTTGATGGTCCGGCTACGGGACACGAGTTCTGCAAGATGCTTGGAGTTGAACTTATAGATTATGTCAGGAAGACTTTCGGCCTTGCAAAGAAAAGGGAAGATACCTGTATCATGGGGCTGTCCATGGGCGGATTCGGAGCTTTGCATACGGCTTTTGCATATCCTGAAGTATTTGGTAAGCTGGTGGCTCTTTCTTCAGCACTGATCCATCATCAGGTTGCCGAGAAGGAAGCGGGTCAGGGCGATGATGTGGCCAACTACGATTATTATGTGGGATGCTTCGGTGATCCTTCAAAGCTTCTTGAAAGCGAGAATAATCCCGAGACTCTGGTTAAAAAGATTAAAGCGACCAATGCTCCAATGCCGGAGATATATATGGCCTGCGGAAGAGATGATTTCCTTATTGAGAATAACAGGGCTTTTCACAGATTTCTTGAAGAAGAGAAGGTGGATCATACTTACATCGAGGATGAGGGCGTTCACGATATGGTATTCTGGAGCAAATATGTTCAGGAATTTGTTCCGAAGTTATTCGGATAACTAATGGGATTACAGATGTTATGGGGACGGGGATGAGCAAAATTCAGGATGACAATACAATGAACAATACTCAGGGGCTGGTGTTCTCATACATGTCGGAGGGCGTTATGGTTATCGGCTCCGGCGGTGTGATAGAACTTATCAATGATGCAGCGCTTTCGATCTTTTGCAGAAAAAGGGAAGACCTTGAGGGCAGGGTCTTTGCGAGAGCGTTCTTTGAAGAAGACGACACCGGCGCCAATGATGAATTCAGACAGAGTGTGCTTGATGCCGTATATGACAAAGGCATAAGACAGGAGAGTTATACTCCCTATACGGCACAGGGCGTTGAAAAACAGCTCCGTATCGTGTCTTCATATATGTTTGACGGAGAGACGCCGAGAGTCATCCTTGTTATCAGTGACATCACGGAACTTACGCAGATGCGGGATGCCGTATCTGCCATGAATAAGATCAACAATCTGAATAAGCAGCTTGAGATACGTAACAAAGTATTACAGGAGACATTCGGAAGATATCTTTCGGATGAGGTTGTAGATGAGATACTTAACAGCCCTGACGGATGGAAGCTTGGCGGACAGAAGAAGACGCTTACCATCATGCTCACGGATCTGAGAGGCTTTACGGCCCTGTGCGAGAGGATGCCGGCAAAGGATCTTATAGATATGCTCAATCATTACTTCGGCGAGATGTATGTGGACATATCGAAGTATAACGGTACTCTGATAGAATTCCTCGGAGACGGAATGCTTGTGATCTTCGGAGCACCGATACATGATGATGCTCATGCATCCAATGCGCTTGCGGCTGCCATCAGCATGCAGAACAGAATGGCAAGCATCAATAAATGGAATGAGGAGCATGGTTATGATCCCCTCGAGATGGGTATTGGAATCAATACCGATGAAGTGATACTTGGCAATACCGGAGCCGAGAGAAGGATAAAGTACGGAGTCATGGGCTCTGCCGTCAATCTGACCGCAAGGATAGAGAGCTATTCCACCGGACGACAGATCCTTGTATCGCAGAATACTCTTGAGATGATAGATGCGGATGTTAAGATCACGGATTCATTTGAGGCCAGTCCGAAGGGAGTGAAAAAGCCGGTCAAGATATCGCTTGTTGAGGCAATCGGTGCGCCGTTTGACAAGGAGATGATAAAGTCCGATGAAAAATTAAGTGCACTCGATACTCCGGTTTTGGTCGGTGTATATACACTTGAGGGCAAGCATGTTAGCGAAACGGCTTCCGAGGGAAGTATCAGGGAACTTTCGCGTAATGAGGCTGTTCTTGTGACAAAAGAGAATCTTTCGGTATTTGACAATATCCGACTTGATATAGGTGATGATCTGTATGCGAAGGTTACGAAGGCATATGATGACAGCTACAGAATAACGTTCACGGCAAGACCGTCCATATTTAAGAAGTGGATTGAGGAAATCCTAGGCTGAAGGAATCAGATAAACAGACCTATCAAAGCATAACCTGCGGCAGACGCTATGGTAATGGCGATGCTGTAGGTTATTCTTATCTTAAAGACTGTATCCGGATTGCATCCTATGGCAGATCCGACATCCATCGAGCTGGACGTATACATGCAGAGTTGTTCGCCTGCTATTCCGGCACCGGCCATGATACCTGTGAACATGGCAGGGTTAAGCCCCATTACCCTGATAAGGCTTAAGACAAGCGGGAATGCTATGGCATACATGGCCCATGAAGATCCAAGTGCCATGGACAGAAATGTGCACATAATGAATACGGCAACGGGCATAACGGGTTTGAATCTTATGAAGAGGTCGATCCCTGCCTCGAAGTATTCTGACAGATTACAGCTCTCAAGCATGG
>JAILKC010000164.1 GCA_024694055.1 Lachnospiraceae bacterium
TCGCTGCCTGACTATACCATATGTTCATCTCCGCACTTCGTACACTTGCCATAATTTTTTGAACGCAATATGTGCTCCGTGTCCGTACCGCATTTGGGGCAATGCGCTTTACACTTGAGAACATTGACTCCCCCGACCACCTTCTGAAGTTCTTTTTCCGTCATTTCCCTAATACCATTTATTCTTTCTTCTGACATGAGCATATCCTCCATCCATACCCCGCACATAGTGCGGATTGGGCGATAAGAAATTCGCGAAAGCGATTTCTCAAGCTGCCTTAGTGTGAAAAATGATGTATCAATATTATTTTCACACTATCCCTATATATTATTGGTCATACACCCGATATCCACTATATCACTCCCGAGTTATCCGGGTCAATATTTCCCTGTATTACGGGCCCTTTTTATGATCTTAATAATATATACGAAGCAGAAAGGCTAGCGGCTGAATTTCTTTGAGTAAAGAAGTATCATTGCCAATATACTCACTGCAAGCACGCTCAATATGTATACAAGCATGGATTCGATACCAAGGCTGTTATCAAAAAGCATCGCCTTGAATGTGAATATCTCCCGGATCGAATCGACGAACATCCCGTTATCAACGCCGCCGATCGCTTCGTCGATATGTGAAAGCACGCCGTTCATCACCGCATTTCTTAACATTATCGTAATATGGCTTCCCGGGAACAGGTTGCATACGGTCTGAACCTTTTTTGAGAACTGTGATATGGGGATATATGCTCCTATCACGAATCCCGATATTGCCGAAAGCATACCGAAGAAAGCTCCCCCTGCGGATGCTGACTTAAAAAACGGAACAACTATCATAAATATCGCCGTAGACGACATACATCCCAGTGCGACCACTCCATAGGCAGAAGCGATGTCAGCAACTCCCATATGCAGATCCCCCGATATATTCAATGCGGCAAGCCCGATGGTAAGTATCAGCGCATTCATGATCATTGCACATATGCTTGAAGCCATGAAATACGACAGAACTATCTGCCATCTCTTTATCGGAGTAGCAAGAATATCCCTGTCCACTCCGTTTTCCCTGTCACTTATCACCGTTGTAAGGCAGTTGAACGGAACCGTGATCATGGCAGATCCGACTATGCCCGTAAGCAGTATCATGCTTACCAGAGTATCGATATCCGAAGGGTCTATCCTCTCTTTTAAGATCGTAACACCATCAAGAACGCCATCGATCGCATCCACAAAAGTGCCCTTTAAGAACAAAAGATAGAGGGCAAACACTATTATCGAAGTCAGAAGCGAAAACACGATTGACTGTTTATCCTTGAAATACACCAACAGATTTCTTTTTGTAAGTCCCGCGCACATTTTCATATCTCCATCTCCCTTCCGGTCAGATTAAGGAACACATCATCCATGGTACCCTTAAGCACCTCATAATCAGTTATCAGATCGCCGTATCTGCCAAGCAGTTCCGTGATCGAACCCTTGAACTTTACATTGTAATGATCGGCATCATAATTCCACTCGTAACCGCCAAGAACACTTTCATTGACCGAAGTCTTATCCGTATACCACACAAGCTTTGAAGATGCATAAGCCGTCTTCAGTTCCACCGGGGATCCTGATGCGATTATGCGTCCTTTTTCCAGGATCTTGACATTATCCGCATCGGCCGTCTCTTCCATATAGTGTGTGGTCAGAAAGATCGTCAGATTCTTCTCTGTCTTAAGTTTCCTGATATAGTCCCATACTATCTTTCGCGATTTGGGATCAAGTCCTGTGGTGGGTTCATCAAGAAAGAGTATCTTAGGATCATTGATAAGTGCTCTGACTATATCCACTCTTCTTCTCTGTCCGCCGGAAAGCTTTTCGTACTTTCGGTTCCATATCTCTCCGATCTCGAAGTCGTCCATATATGGTTCCAGTCGGCTTCGAATCTCGTTTTTACTCATTCCGTAATAAGCACCTCTGGTCATGAGATTCTCGCCTACCGTAAGTTTCTTATCCAGCACCGAATTCTGAAAAACTATCCCGATCTGCTTTCTTATCTCATCATCTTCCTTTGACAGTTCGTGTCCGAACACCCTGACCGTTCCTCCCGTCTTTCCAAGGATCGTACAGAGGATATTGATCGTTGTGGATTTGCCGGCGCCGTTCTCACCGAGGAAAGCAAACAGTTCGCCTTCGTTAACATCGAACGAGATATCGTTCACTGCCGTAAAATCTCCGTATTTCTTTGTAAGATTTTCTACCGTTATCGCCTTTGTCATATGTTTTAACCTCCTGTGTCTCCATGTATAACACACATAAAAACGCAAAAGAAGAGCAACTCAACCAACATGCAAAAACATGCGACCAAGTTGCACAAAAGCCATATTATATATACAGCGTATACGATATATCAAATGACGGCAGTGTCATTCATCATCACGTATCTCATCTATCGCTTTATTGATCTTCTTTTCGTCCGACTTAAGCATCCATACCGTAGAGGCCCACACAAACGCATATATGATCACATACATGACAAGAACGATCAGATATCCGAAAAGATCGCCATACCATCCGAAAAGATATCCGCACAGGCTTACGATCCCGAGTACAAGTATAAAGTGCAGGCCTATCCTTATGGCCTCACCCTGCCTGTCATCATCCTTATCGGAATACAGGACCAAAGATGCCAATGCGCACAACAGTCCCGACAGAATGATCGATAGCGGGATATACCACTCCCATCTGATCAAATATTCTCCTCTGACAAGATATAACACTCCGGTCCTGATACCCATACCGAACAAAATGGCACTTGATATCATCATAGTCTGGTTAAAGATTATTTTTGCTTTATTCATATATATCCACGCCTTTATCCAATGATTCCTTAAGAAATACCGAGTTTCTTCTTTAGCTCCTTTACATATCCCCTTGATATGATCAGGCGTTCTCCGTTAAGCAGCTCCGCGCTGAGTCTTGCATTAAGTTCCGCGCGGACGGATCTGATCTTTCTGATATTGACGATCATGGCCTTCGAACATCTTAGGAAGCCAACACCCAGCATATCCTCAAGTTCATACAGTCGATACTTTGTCTCATGGCACCCCGTCTTGGTATACACATATGTCCTCTTGTCCACGGATTCAATATAATAAATACTGTCCGTTTTAACCATAAGCGTATCGCCTTCAGATGTAACGGGAATGCTCATGCCGTTGTTCCTTAGGATATCAACGGCATTTCGGATATCCTCAGTCACGCTGACTGCGCATATCACGGCTTCCTCTTTATCATAGTTTTCAGCTTTTCTAATCTCAACTTTCATAGCCTGTCCGTATGGTTTTGCCTGTCCGGATCATCTGTCATTCCGGCTCTCTTCCACAGAAGAAATCTTATCACCTTAAAATATCCTGTGCAACCGATTACGATCCAATAGCCGAATCAATACTTTCTGAAGAAATAATCCATATACCCCATACCTTCGAATCTGATATACGGGCCATAGGAAGGAACCGTACATAT
>JAILKC010000006.1 GCA_024694055.1 Lachnospiraceae bacterium
CGGATGGCTCGAAAGCCACTGCCATATTTATAAATAACTATCATCATAAAAATATGTAGGGTGATTTGCTTTTTCTTTTCAGAAAACTCAGCACCCTACGACCCAGGACACTCGAACGATCAAATAAATTGTGGATAAACAGAAAAGCAGAGGGCCTAATCCCCCTGCTCTTCATACTCAGATATAAATCCCATGGCTTTAAAAGCTTCTAAAACAGCTAGTTCCTTATCACTTTTTAACTCAGGGATTATCTTTCCTGCGCCGATTTCAAGCTTTTCGGCTCCGCATTTGTCTCTTACGGCACAAACGCTTGATTTACTGATATCAAGCCCATATGACCTCTTAACCCACTTTCTGACGCCTCCGATCGATAGCTGATATGAATTCTGCCATTTTTCGGACTCCGCTTCAAATGGGTTACGAAAGCCACAAATAAGGTACATTCGTGTTTTGAACACCTTTATGGACAGGTGTTCGTCAAAACACGGTGTAGTGGACCAGACGGGAGTCCCGCCGGCGGCTCAGCCGCCTTTCAGGCCGGGCTTCGGCTCGAACGTGCCACCGGCACGTTCTCTTCTCGCTTTGCTCGAAGGCCTTGCCGTTCGACTCCCGTCTGTACTTGAACATAGCAAAACGAGATACACATAAAGTGTATCTCGTTTTGCTAATGGACCAGACGGGAGTCGAACCCGTGTCCGAAATCGTTTTCATCGTACTTCTACAAGCTTAGCTTACCGGATTGGATTCCCTCGTGTGACCGGTGATAAGCGCCATATCACATTCGGTAGCTTCATGATACGTCCATATGCTCAAAGCTTTGCATATGCCGTTTCTCACATGGATGATACTCCTTGTCTTAAGTGTGAGTGCTTAAGGGGAGCAGCTGCACTTAGGCAGCAGGTGCTAATGTTCTGTTAGCGTTTAATTTTAATTTTGCGATTAACGTATCGCAACGGCTTGCTTCTCCGACTTCCACAACCCCGTCGAAACCATTACTGGCCCCAGTCATTAAGTAAAATCATTCGGCTCACTGCATGAGCAGTTTCGCCGGATTTTACTAAATTTCCTCGTCTCGCGGTCAAGCCGCGAAACGCACTTATCATATATATTATATCATCACACGGATGCTATAATCAATCAGCGCATCTTAACCTTGAAATCTCTTTCTGCTTCGCGCTTCATATCACGTTTGGCAATATCCTGTCTCTTGTCATACAGTTTCTTACCACGGCACAGACCGATCTCTGCCTTGGCCTTGCCATCAGAGAAATATACCTGCAAAGGTACCAAGGTATATCCTTTTTCCTTGACCTTGCCAAGCAGCTTACGGATCTCGCTTTTGTGCATAAGAAGTTTCTTGGGTCTGTCAGGGTCTTTATTAAAGATATTACCCTTTTCATACGGGCTGACATGCATGCCGTATATCCACACTTCCTCATTCTCTATCCGTACAAAAGCTTCTTTGATACTGCAATGCCCCATTCGGATGCTTTTAACCTCTGTACCGTGAAGCACTATGCCTGTCTCATATTTTTCATCGACAAAGTAGTCATGATATACTTTTTTATTATTGGCTATCAGTTTGATCTTATCTGACATCTGTGACCTCTCCGTCATCACTCTACAATATCAAAATTGATATTTCTCATAAATATATCGACACTGTCGACTCTTATCCTTACCTCCTGACCGAGCAGGAATTTCCTGCCGTGTCCGGTTCCTCTCATTTCATATGCCGCCTCATCATACACATAATGATCGCCGGGTAGCTTGCTGATATGCACAAGTCCTTCCACGGTACTCGGGAGTTCAACATATATTCCCCACTCCGTGATACCGGATATGATACCGTCATATTCTTCTCCGATATGTTCCTGCATATACTCGGCCTTTTTAAGCTTTATAGTCTCCCTTTCAGCTTCTTCGGCACGTCGCTCTGTCCTTGATGACTTGTCCGACACGAGCGCAAGGATACCATTATAGTGTTCTATCCTCTTCCCGTCCATCCTGCCATGTAACTGTTCTTTTATGATACGGTGGATCTGCAGGTCGGGGTAACGCCGTATGGGAGAAGTAAAGTGGCAGTAATACTTGCATGCCAGCCCAAAATGTCCGCTGCAGTCTATCGTATACTTAGCCTGCTTCATACTGCGAAGTGCCATTCTTGATATAAGCGCTTCAGCCGGAGTGCCGGTAACATCCGAAAGCAGTCGCTGCACTTCTTTCGGACGTATCTCGTCTTTACCGATCCTTAAATGATGTCCATGATTATTGACAAACGTCGCAAGCTTATCCATCTTCTCCGGATCCGGCGCTTCATGCGTCCTGTATACAAACGGAATATCAAGACTGTAAAAATGCTCGGCAACAGTCTCATTGGCCATCAGCATAAAATCTTCTATAAGCATGGTGGCGGCATTACGCTCATATGGATGTATGTCCGTCGGGTGTCCGTTCTCATCGAGGATGATCTTGGTCTCTGTAAGGTCAAAGTCAATCGACCCTCTTTTTTCCCTGCGCTTACGCACTATCAGTGAAAGGCGATACATGGAATCCAGCATATCCGTCACATCAGGATACTTTGCTCTCTCCTCTTCGTCCTTTAAATATATCATCTTATTGACAGAGTTGTAATTCAACCTGTGGTTTACTTTTATAACGGATTCACATATCTTATGATCGATAACCGTTCCATCCGGGGCTATGGTCATGATACAACTCATCGCCAGTCTGTCCACACCTTCATTAAGCGAGCATATCCCGTTAGACAGTTTATGCGGGAGCATGGGGATAACGCGATCCACAAGATACACGCTGGTTCCCCTCGTAAGAGCTTCCTTATCAAGAGGTGTACCCTCTCTCACATAATTGCTCACATCCGCAATATGTACTCCAAGTACAAAATTATCACCTTCCATGGTAAGAGATACAGCATCATCAAGATCCTTCGCATCCTCTCCGTCTATGGTGACCATGATAACATCTCTTAAGTCTGTTCTGCCCTCCATATCCTCATCCGGTACTTCTTCCGGCACCTTGGCAGTCTGTCTCATCACATCATCGGGATATTCAGAGGGAATTCCATAGCCTTTTACAATAGAAAGAATATCCACTCCGGGATCATTCTTATGGCCAAGTATCTCTGTGACCCTGCCCTCGGGACTGTGTCTGTCATCACCATAACTTATAAGTTCAACAACCACCTTATGTCCGCTCACTGCGCCAAGGCTGTCCTGCGTACGCACATATATATCACTTGATAACTTGGTATTATCAGGCACGACAAAACCAAAGCTCTTATTGGATTTGTCGAATACACCGACTATCTGAGTAGTACCACGTTCCACGATATCCACAACACGCCCCGTAACTCTGTGTGTCGCGGCAGAAAGGTCCACTCCCTGAGCCTTCATTTTGGCTCTTGCAGCTTTTCCGTAACTTACCGCCGGTCGCTTGTCTTTTACTAGTCTCACCCTTACCGTATCAAGATGAAAAGCGCCCCCTGTATGCTTCTCAGGGATAAATATATCTTCATCTCTTCCGTCAACTTCAACAAAGCCATATCCGTTCTGATTGCTTATGAATGTTCCGGTTATGAGATCCTCTTCGTCTGCTTTTTTGCCTTCCGCATGCCGCTTATCAGACGAATCTTTGCCCTTAGTCTTTTTATCACCGGACGCTTTTTCAATAATACTGTATCGTCCTCTTTTGTTGATCTCTATGCTTCCCTCAAGCATAAGTTCCTGCAAAAGGCTCGACAGCTCCGGTCTGTCCTCAGAAGCCACCTGCATGACAACAGCAAGTTCCTTCTCTTTCATGGGAACATAATGCTTATCCTTCATAAGGGCCAATATGGTCTTTTTTCTCTGTTCTCTGTTCTTCTTCATAAATATCGCAATGTAATAATGTAAAAAACCCTGCGCAGTGTACTACGCAGGGTAAACAAACCAAATAACTGTGCTCTAGAATCTCTTGATGTTGAGCACGATGGCGATAAGTATATAAGCGACTGTGAGCCATCTTGTGATCTTAACCAAAGCGCCTTCCATAGAACGGCCCTTGTTCTTGCCCCAATATGTCTCTGCTGCGCCACTTATTGCGCCAAGTCCTGCGGACTTACCTTCCTGCATAAGTACAATTGCTGCCAATGCTATGCTGATTATAATAAAGATAACCGTCAAAGCTATTCTTAATGCTGCCATGATGATCATTCTCCCTTTCTGATCGTATGCGTCTTCTAACCACGCTTACAAAGTCTATCATAAGGACGAAGATATTTCAAGAACAATTTTCATATCCTTAAGCATATCTTCCAATCCGTGCATATCCACACGTATTATGCTCTTACAAGAAGGCTCTTACCTGTCATCTCTGAAGGCTGTGTCTCACCCATGATATCGATAAGAGTAGGAACGATATCAGCAAGCACACCGTTTTCTCTAAGCGTTGCGCCTTCGGGGCCGTTGACAAGGATAAAAGGAACAGGATTCGTGGTATGAGCTGTAAAAGGCTCACCTGTCTCATAGTCTATGAGCATCTCTGCATTACCGTGATCCGCACAGATGAACATGCATCCGCCCACTTCCTTGATAAAGCCTTCAAGTTCTCCAAGGCACTTGTCTATTACTTCTATAGCCTCTATCGCTGCGGGAAGAACACCGGTATGACCTACCATATCGGGGTTGGCAAAATTACATATGATCACATCATATACTCCGTTGCCGTTCTCATCCTTGGCCGTGATAGCCTCAGAAAGCTTATCACATACGGTATAAGCGCTCATACGAGGCTTCTTGTCATAAGTGGGAACATACTTGGGTGAATTAACAAGTATTCTGTCTTCACCCTCATTGGGCTCTTCTATGCCGCCGTTAAAGAAGAAAGTAACATGCGCATACTTCTCAGTCTCAGCGATCCTGGCCTGCTTAAGTCCCTTGGATGCAAGCCACTCGCCAAATGTATTGGTGATCTCAACCTTATGGAATGCAACAGACTTATTGGGGATCGTAGGATCATACTCAGTAAAGCATACATACTTAACATCAAGTCTCTTACGCTCAAATCCCTTGAAATCATTATCGCAGAATGCTCTGGTGATCTCACGCGCTCTGTCAGGTCTGAAGTTATAGAAGATGATTGAATCTCCATCCTTAATGGTAGCTACGGGAGCCCCGTTTTCTTCTACTATAAAAGGTACCACAAACTCATCAGTCACACCTTCATCATATGACTTCTGTATACCCTCGGGAGCCGAAGCAGCCTTATTGCCCTCGCCCTTGGTAAGTGCATCATAAGCCTTCTGCACTCTGTCGTAGTTATTATCTCTGTCCATAGCGTAGTATCTGCCGGCCACTGATGCAACCTTACCTACGCCGATCTTGGCCATCTCGGCTTCAAGCTCTTCCACATAACCCTTGCCGCTTGCCGGAGGTGTATCTCTTCCGTCAAGGAAAGGATGTACATACACCTTATCAAGTCCATTACGCTTGGCAAGTTTCAAGAGTCCGTATACATGAGTATTATGGCTGTGTACTCCACCGTCACTTAAAAGACCGTATAAGTGAAGTGCACTCCCTTTTTCCTTACAGTTGTTGATAGCCTCCATAAGGCCGGGATTCTCAAAGAATACTCCGTCCTGGATCTCCTTGGTGATCCTGGTAAGTTCCTGGTACACGATACGGCCGGCACCCATATTGAGGTGTCCTACCTCGGAGTTACCCATCTGACCGTCGGGAAGTCCCACAGACATTCCGCTTGCATAGCCCTTAACGAAGGGGTATTCCTTCATAAGTCTGTCCATTACAGGGGTCTTGGCAAGCGCTACTGCATTGCCTTCGGTCTTTTCATTCAATCCATATCCGTCAAGGATAAGTAATACTACAGGTTTTTTCATGTCTTCCTCCATCATGATATATAGATATCATTAATTAATCTGTTATTCCACACCGTTCCAACAGAACGTGCAGAGCTTGTCTTTATCTATGCCCACAGACTCGATGAGATCATCCAATCTGTGATATCTAAGCGTTGTGAAATTAAGTTCCTTGCGGATCTCTTCATTCATCCTTGCATAACGCTCGGAATCCGGATTCGCGTAATCACTTAACACATCAGCGCCAACATTTTCACCCTCGAATTTCGCGATCACGCGCCTGGTGATCAGATCCATATCAGACGTTGACCTTGAAAAATTGATAAACTTACATCCGAATACAAGAGGCGGGCAGGCAGGTCTTATATGAACCTCTTTTGCTCCACTCTTATATAAGAATTCAGTGGTCTCTCTTAGCTGCGTACCTCTTACGATCGAATCGTCAATAAGAAGCAGGCTCTTATCCTTGATAAGATCATGTACCGGTATAAGCTTCATCTTGGCAATAAGATTACGCTTTGACTGTATGGTCGGCATGAAGCTTCTGGGCCACGTAGGTGTGTACTTTATAAAAGGTCTTGAAAAAGGAATTCCGCTTTCATTGGCGTAACCGACAGCATGTGCAGTACCCGAATCAGGAACTCCCGCTACATTGTCAGGGTGTACATTATCTCTCCTTGCAAGCAATGCACCGCAGTTGTATCTCATCTTCTCTACACTGATGCCTTCATAAGAAGAAGAAGGATAACCGTAATATACCCACAGGAAAGTACATATCTTCATCTTGGTTCCGGGCTTTGCCATCGTGACTACAGCCTCCGGTGTGATCACTACTATCTCTCCGGGGCCAAGTTCTCTTAACGGTTCGTATCCGAGGTTAAGATATGCAAAGGACTCAAATGAAGCACAGTATGCTCCATCTTTTTTGCCAAGTACCACAGGAGTTCTTCCCAGAGCATCCCTGGCTGCATATATACCCTTGGAAGTAAGTAACAGTATGGTCATGGAACCTTCTATTACAGACTGTGCATACTGAATACCTTCCACTATATTGTCACGCTGATTGATAAGGGCAGCCACAAGCTCGGTAGCATTGATATCACCACCGCTCATCTCAAGGAAGTGCGTATTGCCTTTGCCGAACACATCGTTTACAAGAGCCTCGGTATTGTTGATCTTACCGACGGTACTTATGGCAAAAGTGCCATGGTGCGAACGAACGATAAGCGGCTGCGGCTCATAATCCGATATACATCCGATTCCTATATTACCTTCCATATCATGGAAATCATTCTCAAATTTGGTCCTGAAAGGAGAATTCTCGATATTGTGAATGGCTCTGTCAAAGCCCTTCTTACCATATACGGCCATTCCGGCTCTTCTGGTACCCAGATGTGAATGATAGTCCGTGCCAAAGAAAAGATCAAAGACACAGTCTTCCTTAGATGCTACTGCAAAAAATCCGCCCATATATACCTCTATTCGAAGCGATAATTATCCACAACTAACTA
This sequence comes from Lachnospiraceae bacterium, assembly GCA_024694055.1. Lineage (GTDB taxonomy): Bacteria > Bacillota > Clostridia > Lachnospirales > Lachnospiraceae > Colinaster. The sequence continues at coordinate 7,384 of JAILKC010000006.1, forward strand.
TTGTAGATGCATTCCTTGATTCTGTCTATATGATTTTGCATAAAAATGGAAGGCGTTTTTGGCGCCTTCCATTGTGAAAAATGTATGCATAGGAGGGGATCATCTTGCTGTAATGCTAAGTGCGTGCCAGTACTCATCAGAACCTACAGATGCTGTGACTGTAACTACCTTGCCCTTGGTAAGTCCCTTGGTACCTGACAAAGATGTGTTCTGATCAAGTCTGATCTTCATCGTACCGCCTGATGTAACAAGTAAGAGCATATCTTCCGTGGAATTACCGTCCACACTGCCTGAGAATGTACTTGACGAACCGCTTACCGTAGCTCCGCTTGCTCTTGTGCCCGTAACCTTTGCTGCATGCATATTGGCATCGGAGCCTCTGTATACGTAGGCTGTAAGCTTATTGTTCGGAGTGAACATGAAGCCTCCGGTAGTATCTGCGCCTTCATCTACTACAAGATACATCGTACCGCCCGATGTATTGAGATAGAGTACATTGCCCGTAGACTTGTCGGTAGGTGTACCGGATACTGCTGTCGTATCACCGGAAGGCGCTGTGTAACTGCCTGACGATGATGAAGATGTGCTTCCGTTATCTGATATGCTGATCGCATGCATATATGCATCGGAACCTCTCGAGCAGACAACCGTGATGGTCTTGCCTGCTACCATGAGCTTGGTGCCGGAGAAATCCGTGGTAGGATCGATCTTAAGAACCATCTCACCGTCCTTGGTATCAAGATACAATACTTCTTCCGTAGACTTATCAAGTACCTTGCCCTGTACCGTAGCTCTGTTACTGTCTATGGTCACCGATGTGGATGACTTGCCGCTAACTATGCTCTGTGCGTGCATGCAGGCATCGTCGCCTCTGTACATCGCTACCGTAACAGCCTTGCCCGGTACCAAAAGTCTGCATCTGCTGGTGTCGGTATTGCTGTCAAGCTTGACAGAGAATGTACCCTGCGAATCGCAGAACAGATACAATGTGTCCGATGTGGTTCCCTTGCTCACCGTGCCGGATACGGTAGTCACTGCCGTATCGGCATGGACATCAAGCTTGCCGGCCATGCTGAGTGCAGCTGCCGTCATAACAATAATACCCGTCGTTATAACCTTCTTAAATCCTCTCATATTAACCTCCATAATCTCTATCGTACTTCCATGTACAAAAACTGTAATACGCTCTCTATGCCGGTGAAGAAATAAATGTAACCTTCCTCACCCTTCTGTCTGCATCAGGCTCATTGTGCAGATATCGGTCAGTCAGTTCTTTAATCCCCTTAAGATACTCCTTAAACTCATCATCACTAAGAAGCATCGGTCTGCTCTCAACACTCATCATGTCTCTGTCGGGGTCTGCGTCTGTAGTATGGTAATAATCCGAGAAATCCTGGGCGATGGAAAGAAGTGCAAACTGTGTACTCATATCCCCCAAAGCCTTACCGTCGTCTCCCACAAGTTCCATAGAAAGCCTGTAGGTGTACTCCAACGTCCCTCTGATCCTCCGCTGTCCGCATATGCAGATAAGTCCGCTGTCGCTAAGCAGCTTCACCTGTCTGTACATCGTAGCCTGCGGAATATCGATAAGCTCCTCGCCTATCTCCTTGACCGTAACGCTCCCCCTCCGGTGAATGTATTGCAGGATCCTGTGTCTGACCTGATTGAGCATGAGCCTCTGCGCTTCCTGCGCATCGATGTTCTTCCTGCTGCTCATTCAGTAGTCTCCTGTCTGTCAGTCCGCTTTATATCAGCGTTCCAACAATCTCAATTTTGATTATATTACTAATATTGATAATGGTCAAGCAAAAAAATCAGAAGTTTTTGCAAACTTCTGATTTTTGCTATCTGATTCGGTTTAAACTATCTTATGGTCGTCTTTTCATTTTCCATGCGCCAATCTATGCAGCGTTTAAGATAATGCAGATAGTCGGGATTCTTACACATTCCCTTCCCTTCTATATCGGAGAGCTTCGCTACATCCATTCCGTTGCAGGCCGTAGTCTTCATAACAATATTAAGCGCTTCCTTATCCGTATCGTTGGCTAAATACGTTCCTATTCCGAACGCAACCTTCGCCTTATCCTTAAAGTACCTGTATATCGCAGTAGCTCTCTCAAAATCAAGACTGTCAGAAAAAAGTAAAGTCTTGGTCTTGGGATCTATACCGAGGGACTTATAATGCTCGATCATCATGTCGCCCCACTCATACGGGTCTCCGCTGTCGTGTCTTACGCCGGAGAAAAGTGTTGAATATGTAAGCCTGAAATCTCTCAAAAAACATTCCGTGGTAATGGCATCGGTAAGTGCTGTTCCGTTAAGCACTCCGTATTCCTTGACCCAGGCATCAAGTGCATACCAGTTGGAATATGCCGGATTATGCTTGTGATTGCCCTGCCCCACACACATGATCCATTCATGAGCCATGGTGCCCACGGGAGTGATACCGTGTTTTTTAGCCAAATATACATTGGAAGTACCGACAAACCTCGACCCTTCGATCTTTTCTTCGGAAAGTCTTCTTACGGCATAGTCCTGCGCCTGTCCCGAAAGCCTTCTTCTAAGTCCGAATTCAGAGTATGCCCCGAGCTCATATCTGCCGTTTTCAAGCCCTTTAATCTTATCTTCCACCCTATGCTTAAAGCTTTCTATAAGCTCATCATAGTCATAAGCCATTCTAAAATATACTTCATTGACTATGGCCAAAGTGGGGATCTCATACATGGATGTATTGAGCCATGTGCCGCCAACACTTATGGAAAGGCCGTTAGGACCGTCTGTGGATATGGTAAAGTCATCGTATCTCGGCTTCCACAGACGAAGGAAATCCACATAAGACCCCTTGATCCACGTGATCGAATTAAGGTAGTCAAGCTCATCCTCATTAAACCTAAGATTACAGTACATCCTGATCTGGTCTTTTATCTCTTCTACCATATCAGGCGTAAAGAATACATCGGTATTCCTGCACTTAAAATCCCATGTGGTCTTATAATCGGAAAACTGATGATATATCGCCTGTCCCATTGAGAACTTATAAGCATCTGTCTCAAGAAGACTTGTGATCACCGGCTTAAGTTCACCTCTGTGTGCTTTGCTCATGTCCATACCTCTTATGTATCGGCTTTATAGTATTGTTCGGTATATATATAACTTATTACTTGTTACTCAAGTTCATCAAGAGTAAGTATCTCAAATCCTTCAGCCTTACCCTTAAGTTTAATGGTACCGCCTAAAGATGTTGTCTTGGCTCTGTCACCCAATGCATCGGCTACTGATCTTGAAATGTAGATCTTACCGCCGGGTGCATTGGCCTCAAGTCTTGCGGATGTATTGACCGTATCACCGATGGCTGTATAGTCCATTCTCTGAGGAGCGCCGATATTACCTACGACTGCAGGACCGTAGTTGACACCGATACCAAATGCCACTGATCTTCCGAATCTCTCCTCCAGTTCAACTGCAAGCTTTTTTGATCCCTCTACCATATCCATCGCAGCTTTACATGCCAGATATACAGGATCTTCCTGAGGCAGAGGAGCATTCCAGAATGCCATCGTACAGTCTCCCACGAATTTATCAAGCGTACCGTTGTATCTCATGATACATTCCGTCGTAAGTGTAAGGTATCTGTTGATGATCTCAACGACCGTAGGAGGATCAAGTGCTTCCGACATGGTCGTGAATCCTCTGACATCGACGAAAAGTACGGCTATGTCATACATCTTGCCACCGAGTTCAAGCGCATCGCTGCCTTCTTTTAACAGCTCTCCCACGATCTCGGGAGCAACGTATCTTTCGAATGTATGTGTAACCCTTGCTCTTTCCAGAGCAGCAGCCACATATCTCATGATGATGGATGATAAGTAAAGCACGAGTATACCTATCGGTATCCATACCACATGCAAAACGTAATCAGAATTATATGCGATATATACGGTTGCTATGGTAGCCGCAGTCACACATGCACTTATGATCGAAGCTCCCACAAGTTTGGTCTTATATACGATAAAGTATCCGGCCACCATACATACGATAAAGAGGGCGATCGCCTGCGCCACGTCATTAGCCTCAGTCTTATAGTTGCCGTTTATCATGGCTTCCACTACATTAGCCTGTATCTCGACACCGTACATCTGCTCAGCTCTTGATATTGACGTATAATATGCGTCCTGAAGGCCTACGGCATAAGGTCCGATAAATACTATCTTGCCCGCATAATAATCCTTGGGCACATCCCCATTCATCACATCCACGATGGATACACTGTCATAGAATCCACCGGGGAGTACGGAATAAGGCAGATAAAAGAATCCGTTACTGTCGGTAACAGGCTCGGTGATCTCCTCACCCTTGCTCTCAAGATATGCCTTGGATACCTCAAATGCCATGGAATATATCTTACGGTCATCCGGCTCAATGTAGAGCATAGCATGTCTCATGATACCGTCCACATCATACATGGCGTTGATATGTCCCTGAGTCGTTACGGCCTTGAGTCCGTCATAAGGTTCTTCAAATTCCACGATTGAATTCTTGACGATCTGAAGGCTTCCCTGCTCATCAAGATTCTTGGTATTACCGAATGTAGCCACATCGCCGACTACGATGTGAGGCAGTTTTGCTGCAGCTGCAGCAAGTTTTTCATCATCCTCTTTATTGGTCTCACCAGAATAAAGTGTATCGATAGCGACTACCGCGGGCATCGATTCCGGATCCGATGTAAGTTGCTCAAGCACCTGTGTCATCACTCCTCTGCCCCAGTTATTGTAAGCACCCAAAGTAGTAAGTGCCTTTTCATCCATACCGATGACCACTATCTGATCGGATACAAGCTGCGGCTTCTGTAACAATTTATCCTGTGCCCATCTGTCCAACCTTCTGAAAGCACCAAGCATTGCAAGTGCCGTAATGACGATCGCTACTGCCGGAACCAGGATGTATTTTTTATAGCTTACTTTGTTATTCTTATTGTTCATACTCTATCTCTTCCACGCCTCACTGTCTTTAAACATACCAAGTATCTCAGTATCTATCTTGCCCGCACCGGCCATATTGTCCAGTACCTCAAAAGCCTTCTCGGGTGACAACGGCGGCTTATACGGTCTGTCCTCGGCGGTGAGCGCATCGTACACATCAAGGATGGTAAGAAGTCTCACTTCAAACGGTAATTCATCGCCCGACATCTTAAGAGGATATCCTGTTCCATCAAGCAATTCATGATGGGATCCGGCCCAGAAAGGAACGCTCTCATATATGCCTCTGAAACTCATATTACCAAGGAGTTTGGCAGTATATTCAACGTGCGACTCCATGATATGTCTCTCTTCATCCGTAAGTGTACCTCTTACGATCGTAAGGCACTTGACCTCCTCATCAGTAAGGAACTTTATCGTCTCCCCATCTTCATTAAGTATCTCAAGCTCTGCCAGGTCTTTCACCTTCTGTATGGTCTCATTGTCCGCAAAACCTCTGCCATTGACATTTTCCACGAATTCGACGCCTTCATCTATCTTATCAAGTTTCTCTTTCGCCGCCTCGATCTCTTCAGGCTTCTCATGCATGCGAAGCTTCTCCATCAGCCTCGCCACCGTGATCCTGTGTTTAAAATTCTCGATGCCGTCACCAAGTCTTGTCGCCTTGTTCATGACTTCGAGAGGCACAAGCAGTTTGCCCACATCATGAAGCCAGATACTCATAAGATAAGGATCTTTCTCAGCTTCCTTTATCCTATGCGGATCGTTCTTACGATCCATCCAGTCCATGAACTTGCCCGCATAGCTGACCATACTCTTGGTGTGGTTGGCATTGTACGAGCTTCTGATGTCGACTGCCTCAATGAGTACCTGCACGAATGAATGCAGGATATCGAGTACGGACTGTGACAGAAGCTTATTGTTAAGGCTGACCGCCGCCAATGAAGCAAGCGCCGATATGATCTCGGCATTGACTTCATCAAAGGGAATAAAGTTATAGTCTTCATCCATCGAATTGATGAGCTGAAGAACACCGATAACCTCACCTTTTTCATCTTCCATCGGCATGACCAGCATGTTACTGGTCACGTAGTTATTGAATTTATCGTAATTCTTCGTTCCGGAAAAATCGAACTCGTCTGAGTTGTAGACATCCTTAACGTTGATACGCCTGTGTTCGAGCGCTGCAAGCGTACTGATATGATTACGCGACATCGGTATGGGCGGAATATCTATATGCGCGCTTCCTCTTATAAGAGTGTTCTTGGACTTCGTGATAACATTGTTGAACACAAGTTTCTCACGCTCCAAGATATACACCGTTCCGCCATCACAATTAGTGATGCTCATAGCCTCAAGCAAAATGCGTTCAAGAAGCCTGTCGACATCCTTTTCCGCATTGAGCGCTATGGCTATGTCAATCAATCTGTCAATCGAATAGTCAGTTCTCACCCTAAATCTCCTTAAAACTCCCTTAACATGTTACATGTTATAATACGATAACATCACCGTATCTGGCATAATGAATATTGCCTTTTCCGTACTTCCCCTCAAGTTCATCAAGTACCGCATCATCATGCGCAGGATCGTGATGGATAAAATACATGTTCTTCGCCCCCGTAAGATTCATGAATTCCATTCCCTTCTCCGGTGTGGAGTGTCCAAATCCCTTATGCGTCTCATATTCTTCCTCTGTATACTGTCCGTCATACAAAAGGATATCCGCACCCTTCGCAAACTCTATAAGTTCGCTGTCAAATCCCTCCGGTGAGTGTTCAAAGTCAGTCATAAACACGATGGATCTTCCGTTTCTTGTAAGCTTATATATCGTGCTCCCGCCCGGATGATTGCCCTCTATTCCGTCCACTTTAATATCCCCGATCATGAAAGGAAATTCGGGCACGAGATAATCTATATCCGCTATATAATCATCTATACGAAGAGGCCAGAAAGGCGGCCTGAACAGTCCGTTTAACTGATCCTTTAAAAGGCCGTTTTCTCTGATCGCCGAATATATCGCCACTCTTCTTCCTTTATCAAATAAAGGTGTAAAGAAAGGAAAACCTATAAGATGGTCTATATGAAGATGTGATAACAGGATGGTGATCCTCTTATCCATATAATACGGAGCCTTAATCATTCCTGTTCCGGCATCAAGGAATATCTGCTCATCCCCGCATTCAACCATATAACACGAGGTATTGCCACCATACTTATTATATCCTTCTCCTCCCGTCGGTACCGAGCCTCGCGCACCCAGTACCGTAAACTTCATGCCGATATCGCTATTCTCACTGTTCGTATTCACGATGTTCTCCTTCTTTCGGATATTTTCATACCAAACACCTATATAACAGAATACCACACATTTCCCCATTGGCATA
>JAILKC010000018.1 GCA_024694055.1 Lachnospiraceae bacterium
TTTCTAAGCGCCTGCATGAACTGCCTGTTGTCTATGATCCTGTCATCACGAAAGTCTCTGTATTTCTTCGCTCCGATCACGGCAAAGGCCGACTGATAACCTGTCTGACCGCCCACTCTCACACCGCCGATATTACCGCCGGTATTGCCGAAAGAGGTCTTACCCATGGTACCTATCCAATGAGAACCTCCGTTGTGTTCGCTGTCCTGATCGCGTAGCCTGTCCTTGAACTTCTGCTCAACATCATCCTTGTCGACCTGTATCTCTTCAACACGATTAAGCCATTGCTTCTCTTCCATCTGAAGCATCTCGTTCATCTCAGGCTTATCAAGCCATTTAAGCATATTGGCGCCGACTTCCGGATCCCAGGTCTTGCCTTTGAAGTTGCTCTCAAAGACCATATCGAACTTATCGTATTCAGTCTCGCTCTTAACCAAGATCATGCGCGCAAGATAATAAAAGTCAGTCATCTGGCTGTTATGAAGCCCCTTGTCCAGCGCCTCCATAAGAGTCAGCCACTCACCCAGCGTCACATGCAATCCTGCTTCTCTTAAGTCATAAAAAAACTTGGTGAACAATGATCCGCCCCTTTACAGATTGATCTTGCTCTTTACGGTATCAAGATCCTCATCTTTTTTCACTATCACTCCAACAAAAGGAAGAGCTTTTCTGATCTCGTCAGCCGGAATACCCGCGATCTGCAGCACGTTTATCCAGTCTATAAGTTCAGAAGTGGAAGGTTTCTTTCTGATATCTCTCATTGCGCGGATGTCATAGAATACATCAAATGCATTCTTAAGCACATGTTCATCTACATCGGGAAGATGCACTCTTACTATCTCTTCCATAAGTTCGGCATCCGGGAAATCTATGTAATGGAATATACATCTTCTTAAGAACGCGTCCGGCAGTTCTTTCTCGGCATTGGACGTAATGATCACTATGGGTCTGTTCTTGGCCTTGACCGTTTTTTTGGTCTCGTGGATATAGAATTCCATCTGATCGAGTTCCCACAAAAGGTCGTTGGGGAACTCAAGATCTGCCTTATCTATCTCATCTATGAGCAGTACCACCTGCTCGTCAGCTTCAAAAGCCTCACCCAACTTGCCAAGTTTGATATATCTTGCTATATCATCCACTCCCTCTTCTCCGAACTGTCCGTCATACAGTCGCTGTATCGTATCATACATATACAGCCCGTCCTGAGCCTTGGTGGTAGATTTGATATTCCATATGATAAGCTGTTTATTAAGAGCACGAGCAACGGCTTCTGCCAACATGGTCTTACCGGTACCCGGTTCGCCCTTTATCAAAAGCGGCTTCTGTAATGTGATCGCCACATTGACCGCATTTAAGAGCTGCTCGCCCGCAACATATTCTCCTGTCCCTTTAAAGCCCTGATCGATTCCCTGACCTGCCATATATTCCTCCGTCCATCCGCCTGTGCGAATAATCAATCTATTTATCCCACTCGATATTTAAGTGTTCATCCTTCTTATCTCTTCCCATTAGTGCAACCAGTGCATCCTTGGCCGGCTTTCCCTCAAAGAGCACCTGATTGACCTGTTCGATTATGGGGAGATCAACTCCGTATTTCTTTGATAATCCCATGGCAGCCTTGGCACTGTATACGCCTTCTACCACCATCTTGACCTCACTCATTGCTTCATCATATGTCTTGCCCTGTCCGATAAGAATACCCGCTCTCCTGTTACGGCTGTGCATACTGGCGCAGGTCACGATAAGATCACCAATTCCGGTAAGGCCGCAGAATGTCTCAATCTGACCACCCATAGCCATACCAAGTCGTCCTATCTCAGCAATGCCTCTGGTGATAAGAGCCGCCTTGGCATTGTCGCCGAATCCGAGTCCGTCCGCTATACCGGCAGCAAGCGCAACCACATTCTTAAGCGAACCGCCAAGTTCCATCCCCAATATGTCAGAGCTTGTATATACTCTGAACACATCATTCATAAATACATTCTGAAGATACTCGGCAACACTCTGCTCCTTGGCTCCCACGACTACGGTTGTCGGAAGCCCCCTTCCGACTTCTTCAGCATGTGAGGGGCCTGACAATACGGTCACCTTTGCCTGCGGTATCTCCTCTTCTATCACTTCAGAAAGTGTATATAGAGTATTCTCTTCTATACCTTTGGCTACATTGACTATTATCTGTCCGTCAGCCACATATTCCTTCATGGAATGTGATGTGGATCTGGTATACGGCGAAGGTACAGCAAGTACCAGAATATCCTTATCAGTACACGTAAGTTTAAGATCAGTCGTGAATTCCATGTCATCCGGCAATCTTACTCCGGGCAGTTTATCCACATGCTCATGTTTGTTACTAAGCATTTCTATCTCTTCGGGTATGATTGACCAGACCGTAACCTTATGTCCGTTCTCCGATAAGAGCTTGCCAAGAGCTATTCCCCAGCTTCCCGCTCCGATTATTCCTATTCTTTCCATGAATGTCACTCCCTCTACTTGCCTGAATGATCCGGATTCTGGTGTCCTTCCGGCTTTTTGAAAAGATATGTCTTTCTCTCTGTTCCGTTTATCAGATTAACTATATTGGTACGATGTCTCCAATATGCCATTGCCATAAGGAAAAAGGCCAAAATATACATCTCTGTGAGATTGGCTTGGGCCATGGGCGCAAAAAAACCTGTCTGCCCCAGGAAAATAAGCATAACCACATAAATGAAATATACAAGTAATGAACCCACGGACACCATATGCACCGTAAAAAACGGTATGAAGAAAGCCGCAAGTCCCATAACGATAAATCTCCAGTCGGAAGAAAATACCAATCCACCGGTGCATGCTATTCCTTTTCCGCCTTTAAATCTCATATAAAAAGGATAGTTATGACCAAGTATCGCCCCGAGCGCGGTATATAATACCAACAGATAATCAAGTTCGGGATACGAAGGCACAAAGATATGCCTGACTATGGCTATGGCTATCATAGTTTTTGCTATATCGCCTATCATCACTATAAGCCCCGCCTTGGTACCCAGTACTCTTAGTGCATTGGTCGTGCCCGCATTACCGCTGCCGGCAGTTCTTATATCTATTCCGTGCATTTTTCCATAGAAAAAAGCAGTCTGAAACAGGCCAAACAGATAGCCAATCAGTACGCAGAACACTCTTACCATTAAAAGTCTTTCCATCTTCTCTCCATTCCGATATTGTATGTAACACCTATTTATCCTCAGATCTTTCTCTGATAATGAAACGTAACGGTGTGCCTTTGAATCCAAAAGTCTCTCTTATCTGATTCTCAATATATCTGGTATATGAAAAATGCATGAGTTCTTTGTCATTGACAAATATCACAAATGTAGGCGGTTTCACGGATACCTGCGTGATATAGTACAGCTTAAGCCTCTTACCTTTATCTGAAGGCGGCTGTTGCATGGCGGTAGCCTCAGCCATGATCTCATTTAACACTCCGGTCTGCACACGAAGCGCATGATTCTCTCTTACCGCATCTATGGTCTCATATAACTTCACAACTCTCTGCCCTGTCTCTGCGGATATGAACATGATCTCCGCATAAGGCATAAATGAAAGCGTGGATCTGATATCTTTGGTAAACTCATTAACGGTCTTATTGTCTTTTTCTATGAGATCCCATTTATTGACGGCTATGATAAAGCCCTTGCCTCTCTCATGAGCAATGCCTGCTATCTTGGCATCCTGTTCTGTCACGCCTTCCGCCGCATCTATTAAAAGCACAACCACATCAGCTCTCTCTACTGCCGCTACGGTTCTGACTATCATATAATGCTCAAGTTCTTCTTTTATCTTATTCTTACGCCTTAAGCCTGCAGTATCGATAAAAATATACTCTTTGCCGTTATACTTAACAACGGTATCAACAGCATCTCTGGTAGTTCCAGCTATATCGGATACGATAAGCCTGTTCTCTCCCAAGAGCCTATTGATCAGGGAAGACTTACCTACATTGGGTTTGCCGACTATTGCTACGCGAGGTATATCATCCTCTTCCTCTTCACCGTCAGGCTCAGGGAAATGCTCTACAACCTTTTCAAGCATATCTCCGATCCCAAGCCTGTTGGCCGAAGATATGGGTATGGGATCACCGATACCGAGATTGTAAAACTCATACGTATCGGCCATAAACTTATTAAAGTCGTCTACTTTATTGACTATCAAAAGCACAGGTTTGTGCGCACGCCTAAGCATGTCAGCGACCTTCATATCAGCATCGGTAAGTCCCTGTCTGACATCGGTCATAAAAAGGATCACATCTGCAGTATCTATGGCGATCTGCGCCTGTTCCCTCATCTGACTTAGGATCACGTCTTTGCTGTCAGGTTCGATTCCCCCCGTATCGATCAGGGTAAACTTATGATCCAGCCATGTAACATCCGCATATATCCTGTCTCTGGTAATACCCGGAGTATCTTTTACTATTGATATCATCTCTCCCGCAAGGGCGTTGAAAAGGGTGCTCTTACCGACATTGGGTCTGCCCACCACCGCCACTATGGGTTTATTCTTTCTCTTACTCATATTATTCTTCACTTGGAATCGATCAAACGACCGCCTTGGTTCCTTGGATACATAAAACAATCCAGCATATCATATCCGCTTGATTTTACAATATCGACACGTACTTGTAAAGCATCCGAGATCTCAGCGACTGTCACATCATCAAGCAATACATCGGTACCGCTTCTTAGGATATTCTCCGGAAGGATGATCCGATCTCCAAGCCCTCCGTTATCTGCTGCATACTCTTTACAGGCTGCTATTATATCCTGTCCCGTAAGAAGGCCGGTGACAGTGATCTTTTCACCAAAGAAATGATTGGTCACAGGCAATACTATTATCTCTTTACATCCAAGCACTTCCTGTGCCTGCTCTGCAAGATCCTCTATTATGGTATGTGCAAGCATACCGGTAACGACTACAATCTTCTCAGGTCTTAGTCGTTCGGCTCTTTTTCCCGCCAAGAAAGGCAGCAATCTCTTTAGTGTTTGGGCAATTTGGGATGATCCGTCCTCGAATGTCCGGTCGCTGACACACATGTCATGTATATCAATTCCGTTTTTCACATCATCAAGAGCGGCCTTGAATTCCTCTATCAGTGAGCGCATCATACCCACACCGTTTTCTATCTGCAAATAGCCGTCATAGCTTTCCTCATCCGGAAGATCCATGCCAGCGCTTATGTACCATTCATCGGACGCATGCACAAAATGTGTCCCGTATTCCGCATATGCCCTCTGTTGCCATCTCTCTATAATAGAGATCACTTCGATCGCATCATCCGCATCAAACGGTTCCAAGGGATACAGTCCTTCCCTGTATTTTGAGAGGCCGACCGGAACCACCGAGAGTGATTCAAGCTGAGGCACGTATTTATACAGTTCGCTTAATGAATATTCAAGTTCATCACCGTCATTGACACCCTTGCACAGTACGATCTGCCCGTTAAGTTTAAGACCCGCTTCAAAGAGTCTGTCCACTTTTTTAAGCGCGTCTCCTGCAAAACGGTTGTTCAACATCTTACATCTCAATTGGGGATTCATCGTCTGAAAAGATATGTTGATAGGCTGCAGACGATATTTGATGATCCTGTCAATATCATGATCCGACATATTGGTCAGAGTGATATAATTGCCCTGCAAAAACGAGAGTCTTGCATCATCATCTTTAAAATACAGTGTATCTCTCATTCCGGGCGGCAACTGATCAATAAAGCAGAATATACACTTATTGGAGCAGTGCCTGTAATTATCCATAAGGCCTTCATCAAAAGTAAGGCCTATATCTTCATCTTCATCCTTCTCAACATGATAATCCTGAAACGAATCATCACTGTGCCTGACCCGAATATCAACAGACATATTCTCACAGTGATACTGATAGTCAAAAATGTCTTCGATCTCTTCCCCGTTGAGTGCGACAAGCGTATCTCCCGGGACTATCCCAAGCCTCTTTGCTATCGAATTGTCACTTACACCATTAATAATATGCTCTGCCATTATGCATGCTCATCTAATTCCAGGAAGGTTCTGTTGTTGTAGTCTTCTATGGCTCTGTGTAACTGGTCTGCCGTATCCATTATATTGGACATCGAGGCATCATGATTCATCATATGTATGATATTGGCCACAAAACCACTCATATCAGCCTCCGCAAAATACGGACGTTCCTTAAGTTCAGGTGGAAGATACGTAAGATTGGTGGTAACCACTTTCTCAAACAGGCATCTCTCATATGCATTGTCAAATGACTTAAGTCCGTTGGTGAAAAGCCCAAACGTACAGCACAGATATACTCTCTTGGCGTTCATGTCCTTAAGCTGTCTGGCGGTATCAATGATGGATTCACCCGAAGATATCATGTCATCCATGATCACCACATCTTTGCCATCTATATTGTCACCCAAAAACTCATGTGCGACTATGGGATTCTTGCCTCCGACTACACGGGTATAATCTCTTCTCTTATAGAACATACCCACATTCACTCCAAGCACATTGGCAAAATAGATGGATCTGTCAAGTGCGCCCTCATCCGGAGATATAACCACCAGATGATCCTTGTCTATCATCAGGTCTCTCTCTGTGTGAAGCAAAGCCTTAATAAACGGAGAAGGCGGAGTATAGTTATCAAAATCACTGAGCGGAATGGCATTGGCCACTCTGGGATCATGCGCGTCAAACGTGATAAAGTTGTCAACACCCATACTGATCAATTCTTCCAGCATATAGGCACAATCAAGTGATTCTCTCGATGATCTCTTATGCTGTCTTCCTTCATACAAAAAAGGCATGATCACATTGACTCTCTTTGCTCTTCCGGCAGCCGCAGCGATCACTCTCTTTAAGTCCTGATAATGATCATCCGGACTCATGTGATTGACAAAATTATTCATTCTGTATGTAATACTGTGATTGGTAACATCAGTAATGATGAACAGATCCTTACCTCTTACCGTCTCGTCGAATATGCCTTTGGATTCTCCTGTACCGAATCTGGGGCATCTGACTTTACCAAGATATGAATCCCTGACATAACCATGCATGGCAGGCTCTGCGCCGAATTTGCCGCCGTCTTTTTTTCTCATCTCGGCAACTCTCTTATCTATATCGGCTGCGAGCGCTTTGGCACAGTCCAAAGCAACTATCTCCAATGGCGCAACCGGTAATTTGTACTTTAATTCTTCAAGATTCGGCATGATATTCTCCAATACAAAAATGATCCGTAGATTTATCTCAGCGGGGATACTCCCCACTGAGATAAAATACCACAGATCACAATTTTTATCAATTACCGCCTTGGTCTGATACATTGGTACCATACAGGCATATAACCGTCCCTATACTCTGTCAAAACCTATCACTACCTTAAAGAGGTCCCCATCAAGAGACAGTTCAAAACTCCCCTTCATGGCTTCCATAAGACTCTTTGCTATGGACAGTCCAAGTCCGGACCCTTCGGTCTTACGCGAACTGTCGCCGCGCATGAATCTTTCTGTCAGATCATCGACATTGATACCCAGAGGATCGGCAGATATATTCTTAATGGCAAGACTGACTCTGTTATCCTGAGTCATCATATCCACATACACTCTTGTGCCCTCTAAGGCATATTTATAAATATTGTTATAAAGATTCTCAACAACTCTGTACACCGCTCTGCTGTCCGCCATTATATTAACAGGCTCTGTCGGAAGAGATATCATGGTCTTAAGGTCTTTTTCAAGGAACTTTTCCGAGAATTCCCCAAGCGACTGATTGATGAGTTCGACAAAGTTTATCTTCTCTATGGTAAGCGCTATATTACCGGAACTGATTTTGGAAGCTTCCACCAGGTCATCGGTAAGTTGCTTGAGTCTCTGCGATTTCTGATCAAGGATCTCTACATATCCGTTGATCTTCTCATTCTCTATATTCTCTCTTTTTAAAAGATCCACATAATTGATGATCGATGTGAGCGGAGTCTTAATATCATGACTTACATTGGTGATAAGGTCGGCTTTCATCTTCTCATCTCTCATGGATGTGGCGACTGCCTTGCTTATTCCGTCACCTATACTGTTGACTGCGCCTGCAAGCGCAAGATTGTCTCCGTGCATCTTCTTGGTATCGATCTTGTGAGAGATCTCGCCATCGGATATCCTTGATATACCGTCTACGATATCATTTCTGGTCTTGGCATCCTTATAAAGCAAATAACCAACTACAAGATCTGCCAGGAATGCGATAAATATGCCACCGGCTCCAAGTAAAACAAGCACAAGATTAAACGCCAAGAACAACAGATACGGAAGCCATACTCTTACTACAACTTTTCCATTGTCATAGACGCTTAAGATCAACTTGCCGATCTTATTAAGTATAAGCTTGGTGAGTGAAGTCTCCCATATAAGTTTGCATTTGATCTTTCTGACAAATATCAAATACAGTGGTATAAGGATGGCATTAAACAGCACAGCAGTTACGCCCCATAGCGTGAACACCAACAAATTGCCGCTATCGCCGCGCATCATATCACCGGTCTCATACCAGATGGTCTCTGCCGCTCCAAATGCGGCGCAGAATACAAGAAATACCAGTGCCGCCAGTATACCTATGGGTATTCGATCCACTTTAAGCGGCATTATCTTAACAGTCTTTTCGCCTTCTTCATCCGTCACGCTGACCTTGCCGGCCTGTAATGTCATGATCACGAGCAGGATAAGATATATTGCCGCCGATGCTATTCCGGCTGCACACGCAGGAACAAACCACTCACGGTTGGAGTTATACATTGTCTTTGCGCGGCTGAAAGCATCCGCAACTTCGTAACTGCCGTCAAATCCGATCCATATCCTTGCGCCGTCCGTGAAAGAATAATCATACCTTCTTATCAGTTCGCGCATATCTATTGAATTAAGCCCGTCTATATTGGTAGCTGTCTGCAACTTGGCAGGATCAAAGCATACATATTTGGTCATGCCGGTAAAGATCTTATTGATCTCATCGCCGGACAAACTTCCGAGGTTGTCCGTTTTTCCCGAGATATTGTTATATCTCATCATCTTACCATCGGAATTCTTTATCTGATAACAGTATAAGACATTGGTATTCTGCGCTGAATATCTGCCCTCATACTGCATATACTCAGAGTAATTCACTCCAAGATCCTTGGCAGCCAATATAAGATCCCTTACCAAAGTCTTATACTCTCTTCTGTTGGCTGCTATATCTTCAAGTTTTCTATTGTCAGAAGTCTTATATCTTTCTATTAGCAGATAATCTGTATATATCTCTTCGTCATCATGCTTTTCATCGGGCGAAGGGAAATACTCTCCGTACAGAAGTTCATCCGAAGAAAAATGTTCGACATCTCCCTCATATGCTCCGCTCTCTAACCTAACTCCTTCCGTAAGTGAATAAAAATATGCACTTATCTGAGCATCCGTACCCGTTACAGGTATCACATCATATCCGTTATCTTCCCATTTTATAAGATCATCCAGTCTGTACTCCACATTTACATCTTCTACGTCGGAGGTACTTACTTCATAGTCATCCGTTCTGTTGGCATATTTTACGATATCGATCGGTTTGTCCGCATCAAAGATACCATCCGTCTCCATCTGGTTCTTTATCACATTCATGCGTGTGATATCTGCCGCCGCATCTCTAAGCAGCATATTGAAAAGCTCGGAATCCTCAAATCCCACTTCTCCTCTTTCAATATCACTTACAAATACGGATATGGTCTCGCCGTTATTGGATGTAACAGTCACTGTTGATGATATATATGCGGCAACAACCGACAACGTGACAGCAAGTGCTGCTATACAGCTTAGGATCGTGAATACCACCCCGTAGCCTTTTCTCTTAATCTTCACTTTTCTTCCTCCCTGGTCAGTCATTGTTTCTCGACCTTATAACCTACTCCCCATACTACCTTTAAGTATTTGGGTTCCTTGGGATTGATCTCTATCTTCTCTCTTATATGACGAACATGTACAGCCACTGTATTATCAGCGCCAAGCGGTTCCTCTCCCCAGATATTCTCATATATCTGGTCTATCGAATACACTCTTCCCGCATTCTTGGTAAGAAGCAACAGAATATTGTATTCGATCGGAGTCAGCTTGACCGATTCACCGTCCACAGTAACTTCCTTGTTCTCATCGTTGATCACAAGGCCGCCCTGCTTTATGACACCATCGTCATTTTCCGGTGCGCTTCCCAATTTGGTATATCTTCTTACATTGGATTTGACCCTTGCTACCAGTTCAAGCGGATTAAATGGCTTGGTCACATAATCATCCGCACCGATATTGAGTCCGAGTATCTTGTCAGAGTCTTCCGACTTGGCAGTAAGAAATATGACCGGAATGCTGTTTGATTCTCTTATCTTCATGCAGGTATGAATACCGTCAAGCTTGGGCATCATAATATCAATAATCGCAAGCTGTATATCGGTATTGGCACGAAGCTTCTCCAAAGCCTCTTCACCGTCATAGGCCTTGATGACGGTAAATCCTTCCTGCTCAAGATATATCTCGATCGCATCCACTATTTCTTTCTCGTCGTCACATACCAAAATCTTCGTCATAGATCAATCCTTCCTCTCACACTATCGATTAAAACACATAATTTTAATGAAAAAGTCATTATAAATGTTAAGTCTTTCTTAAGACAATAAAGCAGTAAGACAGGTGAAAATCAAAAAGCGTTCTTGTACCAGCTTATCTCTTCCCCGTCTATTGCAAGTACATCAAACCGTATATAATCATCGGTATTCCTGTACGCAAGATAATACTCCGCACATCTTCTTATCTTATTTTGTTTTGAAGCATTTACCGCCTGTGCGGCATGTCCGTACTTTGTATTCTTCCTGTATTTTACTTCAAAAAAAATGAGGGTATGAACCTCATCCTTTCCCTTGTCCGCCTCGCGCCCGATGATATCTATCTCACCGACCTTGCCACAGACGACATTCCTGTCAATGATCGTAATACCCTGACTCTTAAGATATTCGATCGCCGCTTCCTCATAATGTGTTCCGATATTTCTTGTATTCATACCCATCCCTGCTTATTGGGGTTTGTGCGAGGAGCACGTAGCACAAACCCGAGGGGTAAGAACAAGTTCTTACCCTTATGCTCTGGCATCAAATGACTGTGTACTTAACAGTATATTGTCGCTTCTGCCCACGATATTTTCTATTGCCGTCTTATCAGGCTCATCCTTCATGCACACCACAGTACCGGCATTGTAACCTTTTTTTGCAAGTCTGGCATTGAGCTCATCAATGTGCGAAGCGATAAAATCTATCATCTCTTCTTTTTCAAGCGTAAATTTCGTATTAAGCTTATGGCCCTCCGTAAGTGTAAGGAATATGTCCATCGTACCCAGATGATCCATGGAAAGGTGTAAAAGGGCTGTGAGCTTATCATCATCGTGCCCTGTCATTTTGCCCTTTTTTCTTGCATATACATACAGATCACCATTTGTCTGCGAATCATTCATCTTAAGCGGAAGCTGGACGTAATTATACATGTCATTTACATGGTTCATAAAGGTTGTGTTCTCTTTGACATTCCCCATCGTCCGTGCAAAATCTGAGTCTGCCCTGCCGTTATCAGCCATCAGTTTCTGAAGGCCGTCAGCCAGATTAAGTGTACGCTCATAATATTTCTGCACAAACTTCTCTTCCTTAATATCTTTTGGATTCATAAGGAAATTGTCCTTTAACAGTTCATTAAGTGCATTTCTCACCTGTGCTTTCACCTCAGGTTTAGCAAGTTCTTTGGGGTCAAGCCTATCAAGTACATCAAAGATATTGTTCTTATTGATCGCATTCTGATTGTCCGTTATATTCTTGGTCGCAGCCCCCTGCTTATCGGCAATCTCATTTTGTGCATCAGATGCGCTCTGAAGGTGCGGCGATAACTGTTCGTTTACATTACTCCTGTCTGCAACTGCCTCTTCGGTATTCATAGACGAAACTTCTGACTGTATGGCATCAGACATCTGTCCGTTGACCTGATCGTTTATCACATTATTGTCACCGGCTTTTGCCTGGGCCTGCATGGCAAGTTCATAACCATCTGATACAGTCTGCATATTGTTACCTGAAGCCACCGCGTTCGCCTCGGCCTGACCTTCCACGGGCTTGCCTTCTGCGGCCACAGTTTCAGCCTCCAAGGAAGGCGGTAAAAGTTCTTTAAGCCCTGCAATCAGTTCTTTTGCAGACTCCGGGTTCTTTGCCATTGCATCAGTGATCACACCTGTAAGTTCTGATGCCGATTCACTTACATTATTAAGCATCCACTGATTATTATTGTTATACAGATGCATCTGTCTGACATTTCCTTCATTGACGGGAATATCCATCTTATGGAGCATCACTATATCTTTCACATCAGCATCGGGATACATGGACAGTTCTCTGTTTATGGTATGCAGCATCTCTTTATTGATGGGCATTCCGTTATGCATGAGCGTATCTACCATCTCTACTGTAGTATCGCTTGCCGCTATCCCTGCAGCATCAAGCGCACTCATTATGGTAGAAGAATTGCTCATATTAGCAAAAAGAGGTCTGAGAGTAAGCTGTCCGCCCTGATTACTCTTGACCTCGAAAGACATAAGCTGCCCCAAAGACAGGTTCATATCCTGTTCCAGTTGGGTTGTAAGTCTTGCATTATTACCAAGCAACAGTTCAATACTGTTGCCGTCTTTACTGACCAACTGTCCCTGCAGCGTATCTCCTGCGCTTAATCCCTCCACTTCCCGCAGTATGGAAAGTGCCGCCTGCTGCATAAGAGATGAAGTCTGACCGGTTCCTGCGGTCTGACCCGACAGGATGTGTCCGCCCTGACCTATATTATTCATGGAATTGTTATAAAGATTGATCGCCATCAGACAAAATTCCCTATAAAGCTTCTCCTGTGTATCGGACAGGGGCCAAGCTTTTTAAGTGCTTCAATATGTGCCGCAGATCCGTAGCCCTTATTGGATTCAAAGCCATAACCCGGATATATGTCCGCATACTTTACCATGAGCCTGTCTCTTGTGACCTTGGCTATTATACTTGCAGCTCCGATCGATATGCTCTTGGCATCGCCTTTGATGATGGGCACCTGCCTTATATCTACAAGCGGTATCGTAACAGCATCATTTAATAATATATCGGGCACAATTCCCAGATTACTTATAGCCTGACGCATGGCCTCGTAAGTAGCCTGCAGTATGTTGATCTCGTCTATTCTCTCCGGAGTTGCAGATCCTATACCGGTCGCAACCGCGCGTTCCATTATCACATCATACAGTTCTTCACGCTTTTTCTCGCTTAACTTCTTGGAATCGTTGATATAGAGTATATCGCAGTCCTTCGGAAGGATCACGGCTCCGGCCACTACAGGTCCCGCAAGAGGTCCTCTTCCGACTTCATCTATTCCGCATACAAGTCCCAGGTGCTCATATTCTTTCTCATATACTTTAATGGACTCTATTCGTGCTTTTTCAAGTTCAAGCTTTTCCTGTGCCTTTTTTGCTCTCTCTATAGCCTTCTGTTCAGTCTTAGTCATTGCGCACCCGTCAATCCACTTTACCGAATTCTCTGAATGGATATATCCTTACAAGAACTTTTCCAAGCAGTTCATCCCTTTTGATATTGCCGACATCTTCCCATCTGCTGTCTCTCGAATTATTTCGGTTGTCTCCCAAAACAAAATACTCGTCATCTCCAAGCACAATGGGTTCGGACGCCCTGTGAGCATCCTCTATTACTTCCCTTCCGTAATACTCTTTTAACACTTCGCCGTCAATCAGGATATCACCGTTATCGTTGATCTGCACGGTCTCACCGGGTAGCCCGATTATACGTTTGATATATATATCATGAGGATCATATCTGTACGGAAATACAACGATCTCAAATCTCTGCGGATCTCTGAATCTGTAGCTTAACTTATCTACTATGAGATTGTCACCGTCTATCAGGGTAAGTTCCATGCTCTCTCCCACGACTTCGGTGCGCTGTCCCACATATTTTACGATCATATACGACAAAAGCAGTACGATCAGTATATATACACTTGTCCCCAGCACTTCTTTAACCAAACTCTTGGTAGTCGATGTACCATTTTTCTTAACATTTTTTTCTGCCATTGCAATGCTCCATTAGTAGTCTTTCGGATTCTCCAAAGTGATCCTGCCAAGCTTCCCTGCCCTGTAGTCATCCATAAGCATCCCTGCGGCTTTGGCAATATCTATATCTCCTCCGGATTTAAGGCATCCTCTTTTTTTACCTATTTCCTGTAATATATGATAAGCCTTTTTATCATCATCCTGCAAGTCATAATAGGCACTTATAAGCCCCGGGCTTATACCCTCCATATAGTCTATAAGATCCGAAGCAAGTTCCTCCGTAATGAGGATCATATCATTGATGGATCCGATAAAAGCAAGTTTCATACCCGTAAGCTGATCCTCAAATTTAGGCCACAGTATCCCGGGGGTATCAAGAAGCTCAACCGATCGGTCCAACTTGATCCACTGCTTGCCTTTGGTGACACCCGGCTTATTACCGGTCTTGGTGGATGCCTTTCCCGTCAGTCCATTGATAAAAGTAGACTTGCCCACATTGGGTATTCCTACTATCATGGCTCTAATGGGTCTGTTTTTTATTCCTCTCTTAAGATCTCTTTCTCTCTTTTCACGACAGGCTTCTTCAATCTTGCCTCTTACAGATTTAAAATCGGTATTCTTTCTGCTGTTCATGATAAGAGTGTATATGCCCTTACCCTCAAAATACTCTGACCAGCGCTCATTCATGGCACTGTCTGCAAGATCAGCCTTATTAAGGATCACAATACGTGCCTTGTTTCTACCCAGTTCATCTATGTCCGGATTACGGCTGCTCATCGGGATCCTTGCATCCACTATCTCTATTATCAGGTCGATAAGTTTGATATCTTCCTGCATCTGACGCACAGCCTTGGTCATATGTCCGGGATACCATTGATAATTCATCGCTTCTTACCCCTCTTGATAAAACCGAACTTCGAGTCATCCATCGAAAGCTTAAACCATGCTCTGCCTTCTATAAGCGATATGTTCACCGGTCCGATATTACCGGATCTTGAATCCTCACCGTTGTTGCGGTTATCACCAAGCACAAAATATTCATCGGTCTTAAGCTCTATGGGATTCTCGGCCACTCCCGGATCCTCTATCTTGTCATAGTCATCATTATCTTCCATATTTCCATTGATATATATATACCCGTCTATTATCTGTATGGTATCGCCGGGGACACCCACTACGCGCTTAACGTAGTAATGGGTATATTCATTGCCGTTTGGAAGGAAAACTATTATATCGCCATAACGGGGCTTTGACAAAAGATATGTCAGGCGGCTTACAAATATGGTCTGACCATTATACAGGGCCGTCTCCATGCTCGAACCTATGACACTGGTCCGAAGGCCCCATGTGCGCACCAAAAAAAGCGCAAGCCCGATAGCGGCAGCTATCCTGAACAAATAACTTACCGCCTCTCTCAGACTGTCGCCTTCTACTTTCAAGCGTTTCTTTCTGAAATTAAGTCCCTGTGAATTGCGTCTTCCCATTTCTAATGTAAAAAAGGCGAAGCGTAACAAAACGCTTCGCCCCATCATGCACACTGCAAATTATCTGATGACTTCCTTAACCTTGGCAGCCTTACCTACTCTGTCTCTTAAGTAGTAAAGCTTAGCACGTCTTACCTTACCTTTACGTACTACCTCAACCTTCTCAACACTGGGGCTGTGAAGAGGCCATGTCTTCTCTACGCCGACTCCGTTAGAGTTCTTACGTACCGTGAAAGTCTCTCTGTTGCTTCCGCCCTGTCTCTTGATAACAGTACCCTCGAATATCTGGATACGCTCCTTGTTACCCTCTTTGATCTTGTTGTGTACTTTAACAGTATCACCAACTGCAAACTCAGGTACCTCTGTCTTAAGCTCAGCGGCTTCGATCTCTTTGATAATCTCGTTGTTCATAATAATCTCCTTGATCCATAATGGATGTTCTTGCCAAGCCTTAAATCATGGCAGAGGACCATCTATAATAGCGACTATGGTAGTATACCACAGCCAGTTCCTATACGCAAGCACAATTTTCGCTTTATTTTCGATTTACGTTTCGTCAGTCTTCTTTTTACGTTTCTTCGGAGGATTGAGTATCTCCGGATGTTTTTTTACATATGCCTCATACAGATCCGGGCGTCGCGCCTTTGTCCTCTTTAAGCTCTCTTCGAAGCGCCACTTCTCCACATTGGCATGGTGCCCGGACAAAAGGATCTCCGGCACTCTCCTGCCTCTCCATTCCTCCGGTCTTGAGTATTGCGGATATTCAAGCAATCCGTCATCAAAAGACTCAGTCTCATGACTTTCTTCGTTACCAAGCACTCCCGGCACAAATCTGGAAATAGCATCCATACATACCAAAGCCGGCAGTTCACCGCCTGTCAGAACATAGTCACCGATAGATATATAATCCGTAACAATCTCTTCAAGTACTCTCTCATCCACGCCCTCATAATGGCCGCATAAGAATATAAGATCCTCTTCTTTTGACAGATCCCTGGCCATATCCTGGGTAAAAACAGGAGCCTGAGGCGTAAGATAGATCGTCCTAACCCTATGTGCGCCACGATCACCATCACCTGGATCGCTTACGCTTTTGCGCGCATATATCTTATCTTCTATGGCCTTATGGCAGTCATATATCGGCTGTGCCTGCATAAGCATTCCCGCACCGCCTCCGTATGTATAATCATCCACACGACCGTGCTTATTGTCCGTGTATGCCCTTATATCCACGGCATCTACGGATATTAGTCCTTTTAAGATCGCTCTTTTCAGAATACTCGTATCCGCTGCATTCTCGATCATCTCGGGAAAGAGCGTCATAATGTGAAAATTCATAATTAATCCACGACAACTACACGGATATATACCGCATATACTGCTTTAATCCAATAATCCCGGCAATACATGCACGTCCATCACGCCTTCTTGCGTGTCAACATTAAGTACACAGTCTGCTATGGCCGGCAGAAGCAGTTCTCTGTCATCATCAAGTTTAATAACATACACATCATTGGCGCCTGTCTTCATAACGTCGACAAGCTTACCGTCGATGCCAATGTCAGTATGCACATTCATACCGATCAGATCAGCAATAAAATACTCATCTTTGGAAAGCTTTATTGCCTTATCCCTGGTCACGTACAGAGAGCATTCCCTAAGCACCTGCACGGAATCCATATCTTCATACTCCGTGAATCCGAGTATCACCATATCCTTATGATATTTGACACTTCGTACATGAACGGTGCTTATCCCCTGCTTTGTCTCAAGCAGCACTTCCTTCAGTCCCGAAAAGCGCTTTATGTCATCGGTGGTCGGGTATACTTTTACTTCCCCGCGCACTCCGTGAGGGGAAGTAATTATACCTATGCGAAGCATATCTTCCATATATGTCAGTCTATCTCCACATCTACTCTCTGCTTGTCATTGACATTGGCAGCCTTGACTACAGTACGGATTGCCTTGGCGATCCTTCCCTGCTTACCGATCACTTTACCCATGTCACCTTCAGCAACATGAAGTGATATGGTAAGGTTTCTGCCTTCCTGCTTCTCGGAAACGACCACTTCATCCGGCTTGTCCACAAGAGCCTTGGCAATAACCTCTACTAATTCTTTCATAGAGCACCTCCGACTATTCTGTGATCTTTGCAAGCTTTAAGAGCTTTCCTACCATCTCAGTGGGCTGAGCGCCGTTGGCAAGCCACTTCTTAGCCTTCTCCTCATCGATCTTGAACTCAGAAGGGTCGGTGTTGGGATTGTATGTACCGATCTCCTCGATAAACTTTCCGTCTCTGGGGCTTCTGGAATCTGATACTACCACACGGTAGATAGCGTTCCTCTTGCTTCCGATTCTTGTAAGTCTCATCTTAACCATTGTCTTTTCTTCCTTTCATTAACAATATTATCTATCAAAAAGGCATCCTGAATCTGCCTTTTTTTCCCATCATGCCTTTCATCTGCTTCATCATCTTCTGGCTCTGTTCAAACTGCTTGATAAAGCGATTGACCTCAGCTATATCCACGCCGGCACCTTTGGCTATCCTGTGCTTACGACTGGGATTCATAAGTTTGGGATTCTCTCTCTCCGCCTTGGTCATGGACAGAACTATCGCTTCGGTACGTGCCAGTTTATTCTCATCCACTGCACCTTCAAGATCGCTTGTCTTAATCCCCATGCCAAGTCCCGGGAGCATTCCAAGTATCGAAGAAAGGCCACCCATATTGCGCATCTGCTTCATACTCTCCAAGTAGTCATTGAAGTCAAACTTTCCCTTCTTCATGCGTGCTGCCATATCACGCTCTTTATCGGCATCTATATCTATGGCATTCTGCGCTTTCTCGATGAGAGTGAGCACATCACCCATGCCAAGGATCCTGTTGGCCATGCGATCCGGATAGAACTGTTCCAGATCTTCAAGCTTCTCTCCCATACCCGCATACAGTATAGGAAGATCGGTAACCGCCTTAACAGACAGGGCTGCACCGCCTCTGGTATCACCGTCAAGTTTGGTAAGTATCACTCCCGTAAGGCCGATCTTTTCTTTGAAGTCCGACGCAACATTGACGGCATCCTGACCTGTCATGGCGTCAACTATCAGTATGGTCTGATGAACGTCTACAGCCTCCTTAATGGCCTTAAGCTCGTTCATCATATCTTCATCTATGTGAAGTCGACCTGCAGTATCAAGGATTACAACATTGTGTCCGTTCTTGGACGCATAGTCCATTGCTTCTTTGGCGATCTTTACCGGTTCAGTACTTCCTTCCACAGCAAATACTTCCACGCCGACCTTTTCACCGTTGACCTGCAGCTGCTTGACTGCAGCAGGCCTGTACACATCGCAGGCTACCAGCAAAGGTTTCTTGCCCTTGGTCTTCATCTTGGCGGCAAGCTTCGCCGTGGTCGTGGTCTTACCTGCACCCTGGAGTCCACACATCATAATGACCGTTATCGCCTTACCGGGCTGATAAGCTATCTCCGTCGTCTCACTTCCCATGAGCGAAGTCATCTCTTCGTTAACGATCTTGATGACCATCTGTCCCGGATTGAGACCATTCATCACATCCGCGCCGACGGCTCTCTCTTCAACGGTCTTTATAAAGCCCTTGACTACCTTGAAGTTGACATCTGCTTCAAGCAACGCCATCTTGACATCTTTACAGGCTGTATGCACATCTTCTTCAGTAAGTCTTCCCTTGCTCCGAAGATTCTTAAATACGTTCTGAAGTTTTTCCGAAAGGCTTTCAAATGCCATTTTCGTACCTTTCCTACAGCAGATCCCGAATCTGTGATACTATATCGCTTATCTGCTCACCATCCGCTATCTCTTCTATCTTATCAAGTTTACTTCCGATCATCATATCACGCTCTATGAGGCCCAGCTTTTCTTCATATCTTTTAAGCTGTCTGTCGCATCTTGTGATAAGGTCATGCACGCCCTGTCTGGATATATTGTACTCTTTGGCTATCTCACCCAGAGACATATCATCATATACCATTGCTCTGTATATCAGATTCTGATGTTCTGTGAGGAGGCCGCCGTAATAGTCATACAGCCGTCCGCGTTCTACAATATTGTCCATATCTTTCCAACTAAACAGGCCTATAAGTGCGCCATCATTCACTGCCAAGTAATAATACTTTACACGCGACACATGTACTAATATATAGCACAAAAAAGAGGCTGTCAAGTATTATTTCTTAACAGCCCCTCTGTCTTACCTTTCAGTTGTCAGATGATCATACCGCTTATACGGAAAAATCTATCCGTGCGATCGGCTTGGATACGATGGCATTAAGCCCTTCATCATCAAGACCACCTATCGTATTCATAAGATCCTCCATGGAAGAAGCCTTGATGATGCCCTTCTTGGGCGGTGCAGGAGCCTCAAACTTCTTGGCAATTGCCTCTTTCTCCATGCGCTCCTGTTCAGCTTTATCCATAGCTTTGTTCTCTGCACGACGCTCTTCGATCCTCTCGGCCTGCTTCTCGGATACTTTCACAAGTTCCGCGAATATATCCACTCCGCCCTGTTCATTGACAGTGAGCGAAAGATTCGAAAGAATGTATCCCTTCTCGGCCAGTTCATCAAGCTTGGCCTGGAATTCTTCGTCATCCTCAAGCTTCTTGGTCATATCGATGAGCGACTCTACCTGCTTCATCTGTTCTGTGGCATATGCATCATCCTCTGCCATCTTCTCAAGTTCATCGGCTGTGAAGATAACTGTATATTCCTTATCTCCCACACCTCTCATCGTTGAGAATTCAGCATCGGAACCCGCTACCGCAAAACCGTAATCGCCATACTGCGAACGCAGGTTGCCAAGCAATTCCTTGGCTTTGTCTGACAATGATTCTTCCGCCGTTACCTTGGGTGTAGATATCTCAACGGTATCTTTGATATCACCCGGACCCTGCGGCTTATCATTCTTGATCGGCGCATCTTTTGTCTTATACGCCTGGTAAGCTCTTACTCCGCTACGCAACGGATCAAAGCTACCGCCGATATTAGTTGCCATAGTGTGCCCTCCTTTGCTTTTTTCGAAATCCTTTTCGTATAGCCTCTATATCTTCATGCATATAACGTCATCTTCGGCCCTAAAGACAGACATTATAATACACTTCATCTTTTATATCGACACATGTGCCGATATACTTTATATCAATTTTAAAAAAATTACAGATTTTTTTCAACCTTATCTATAGACTCGCTTATCCCCCTTGCAACGCGTGCGAGATCTTCATATTCATATTTGGCTCTCTGAACACCGAAGCCCTCGGATTGTTTGACTCTCAGTTCACCGTAAGGAGTATTTACCATATTAATCTTACGATTAAGTGTATATCTGTGACTGATATTCTCTCTCACTCCCAAAGTACTTGTATATTTGAATATGAGCCTTATCATATCCTCTCTCTGTTTTGCATCGCACATCACACATAACATGGTCCCAAGTCTTGACTTCTTCATCACTACCGGCACCGTATATACATCCAGTGCTCCGGCTTCAAAGAGTCTTTCCGTGCAAAATGCGATCCGCTCAGGTGTCATGTCATCCAGGTTACATGACAGTTCCACAACATCTGTTCCCTTCTCGTCGGTCTCTCCGAGCATGATCCTGACACAGTTGAGTGCATCAAAATCCTTCGTTCCCATTCCGTATCCGGTCTTTGCCACTCTCATGACCGGCATATCTCCGAACTTATTCACAAAATATTTAAGCAAAGCAGCCCCCGTCGGCGTACATAATTCACCTTTTATATTGCCGCCGTATATCGGAACATCCTTAAGGATGAGTGCTGTAGCCGGAGCCGGAACAGGCAATATCCCGTGTGCTGCCTTTACCTGACCGCTGCCTACATGTATGGGAGAAGCCACAACTCTCTCCACAGCGATCTTTTCCATAAGTATGCATACACCGGCGATATCAGCTATTGCATCCAACATACCCACTTCATGAAAATGTATCTCCGTAACTGGTCTGCCGTGAACAGCACTTTCGGCCGCCGCAATGATCTTATATACATTCATGACATCCGTCTTGACTTTATCGGATACAGGCATGGCTTTGACGATCTGTTCGATCTCCTTCATCCCTCTGTGGTGATGCTCATGATGATCATACGAATGTGCATGTCCGTCACCATGATCATGTCCATGGTGATCATGACTTTCCTCAGCCACGCCGTCTATCTTTACGCTCATTTTGGTACCGGTTATACCGTTTTTGACGATCTTTTCCGGGGTAACGGTGACACCGTCAAGCCCAAGAGCATTCATAAGCGTGATATACTCCGCCTTCTGCTCAGTAGCCCCCAAGAGCTCATACAATGCAGCATTGAGCATATCACCTGCCGCACCCATTGACAGATCCAAATACAAAGTCTTCATAGTCTTCTACGCCTCTTTGCTTACAGTTTCTTCCTTTCCCCCGGAAGATGATTTAATATGTGTTCCGATTATCTCCGACACATCGCTTATCGTGATAAACGCCGATGAATCCAATCCTTCTATTATCTCTCTCAGTTCTCTTATCTCAAACCTTGTAAGGACACAGTAGAGCACTACCTTTTTTCCACTTACAAGCCCCTCTCCTTCCATGATGGTGACGGTTCTGCCGAGTCTCTCATATATGCGTCCGGCAATATCATCCGCACGATCCGTTATGATCATGGCCGCTTTGGCCTGATTGATGCCCGTTTCCACAATATCAAGGACCTTGGACGTGATAAAATACGTAAGAAGCGAATACATCGCTCTCTCAAACCCAAAGAGCACACCGGCAGTTGCATATATGATCACATTAAAAGCCAATATGATCTGGCCCACCTGGAAATGGTATTTTCTGTTAAGCATTATCGCTACCGTCTCGGTTCCGTCCAAGCATCCGCCGGCTTTGATCACAAGTCCTACGCCGAGTCCAAGTAATACGCCGCCAAAGCTGACTGCCAGAATATAATCATCGGTAGCATTGTCCATCTCTTCAAAGATACGGATAAAAGCCGCAAATACTACCATGGCATAAGCCGATTTTATGATAAAGCCATGTCCAAGCCTTTTAAATCCAACTATCAAAAAAGGGATATTGAGCACAATGGTAAGCAGTGGCAGCGATATCCCGGTAAGCGAGCTTATCATGATACTGATTCCGACGATCCCTCCGTCCAAAATGGTACAGGGAACCAAAAACTCCTCTATCGCAAAAGCAGCAATACAGGCTCCCACTGTCATCATCATATATGCTGTTACTTCTTTTACAAATTTATTGTTCATCGGGCCTTTCCGGTCATCTTAAGCAATGCCTCATCTATTTTTTTACTTATGAACCCACGATCTTTCTCATCCGACATTATTCATCTCCTCCGTCAGCCGTATCATTGGCATTCTCCTTCTTCTTCATCACGGGAATAAGACGCTTATATGAGAATGATTTAAACAGCGCCTTCACTTTCTCATCACGATCACTGTCATCCTCGGCATACAGACCGATCGTGCATCCCACGAATCCCCCTGCTACTTCCGTTGAAAGACATGATATATCAAGATCCTTGACGAGTACATCTGCTTTATTGTCACACACCATGAATAGCGCGGCCTTGGTTCCAATCACATTGATCACAAGCGTAACAAGATCCTGCGGCAACACACGTGATGCAAGTTTTTCATCTTCTCCGCCCTTTCTTAGGATAACCGTACCGTTACAACCCGCATATTCAAATCTCAGATTATAGTCTTCGCTCTGGAACAGGCATATACCTGCACGGGCACCGTTATAGAGATTGTCTCCTTTTAATGTAACAGCTGCTTCAAAACAATGGCTGTCCTGTCTTACAGACATATAAGTAGGCTTACCATATCCGCTTACCGCGTCAGCGCTGCAGGTCAGATACAAGCCTTCCCCCTGCTTAAGCTCATAGTGATCCATGATGGGATTGCGAAGGAACAGCCACTCCGGTCCGATCTCATCCAAATGCGTAAAATCATACAATTTATTGGTTCCAGGGATTGAAGTAGGCCTACACTCAGGCTTATATTCCGGAAGATCAATATTTAACACGTCAGACAGAATACCGAGTCCCGGATTGACTACAGGCCAATCCTTTTCCCAGATGACACGTGCAAGGAAAGTCTCTCTTCCCATGGTGGTGTATCCCTTGATGGGACGTACCGCAAGCATGACCATATACCACTCGCCATCAGGCAATTGTACAAGATCCGCATGTCCGACATATTTTACCGGATATCTGACTCCGAGATGCCTGTGCGTAAATATGGGATTGCAGAAATTATTCTCGTACGGTCCGAACACTTCCTTGGAACGGGCTACGGATACTGCATGCTCAGGGCCGGTACCGCCTTCAGCGTGAAGAATGTAATAGTATTCACCTATCTTATAAAGATGCGGTCCCTCAGGCCACTGCACATCTCTCATGGCGCCGTTCCATACATCTTTGGGTTCACCGATGAGTTTGAAGTTCTCTATGTCCACTTCCTGAATATATATGAAATAATCGCCGTTATATCTGCAGCCGTCCTTATTGGGATGAGTACCTATGTAGTATACTTTCCCGTCATCATCAAAGAAAAGGCTCGGGTCTATTCCATCGGCTCCCTCCAGATAGTGAGGCTCGGAATAAGGGCCCTCCGGCTTATCAGAAGTCACGATAAAGTTGCCACCGTATGATACGTTGGTACATATCACATAATATGTTCCGTTATGATATCTCATGGTAGGGGCAAAAAGGCCTCTTGAGCTTCCGGCTTCATTCAAAGGAAGCTGCGACTCCCTGGTCATAACGTTGCCAATCTGTTCCCAGTGAGCCAGATCCTTACTGTGCATAACCGATAATCCCGGGAAATACGCAAAAGTTGAATTGACTATATAGAAGTCATCTCCTACTGCGCATATCGACGGATCCGGGTAAAATCCCGCCAAAATTGGGTTGCTTGCTTTTACTGCCATTTTCTACTCTCCTTTTACTCTGGTCTGCTGATCATCGCATATTTCACATCTGACTATCCGGCCGTTTTCCCATACCAGTTCCTTAAGTATACGCCCGCCTCGTATCCTTAAGCCACTTACGTTTCCGTTTTTCCACGCAGTAGGAAGTGCGGGCAGAATACGCACTTCATCTTCATGACTCTGCACTAGCATCTCGGCTATCCCGGCACAGCATCCAAAATTACCGTCTATCTGGAATGGCGGATGATCATCAAAGAGATTGGGAAGCGTCTGATCTTTAATGAGTTTGCATATATTCTCATGCGCTTTATCACCCTCTCCGAGTCTTGCATACAGGTTGATGATCCATGCTCTGCTCCATCCCGAATGACCTCCCCCATAAGAAAGTCTGCGTTCCAACGTCTTGGCTGCCGCTTCCATAAGTTTTGGAGTTTTGCTCCTTGTGATAACGCTTCCCGGAAAAAGAGCAAAGAGCTGGGATACATGCCTGTGTCCCGGTTCAAGTTCCTCATAATCCTCATTCCATTCCATTATCTGGCCATACTTACCTACTCTTATAGGTGCAATTCTCTTAAGGACATCTAAAGCCCTGTTCGTAATACCGCCCTTACTCATTCCAAGGATCTCTTCTGCCTTAATGCATGCATTAAGCAGTTCCATAATGATCTGGTTGTCCATGGATGCGCCCTTGCATATTACACCGCTTTCACCGTTTGGAAGTATGTATGTATTCTCAGGAGACAATGTCGGACATGTGACCAGATACTCTCCATCTTCTACCAGATAGTCCATCACAAAGATCGCCGCATCACGCATGGTCGGATAATTTTCCCTAAGGAACTCCTTATCTGTCATAAAAAGATATTCTTCCCATATATGCAGTGAAAGCCATGCACCTCCCATCACCCAGTACGAAGCACTTATACATACATCCTGAGGCGCTGTATCGGCCCATATATCCGTATTGTGATGAGCCATAAAACCGCCACACCCATACATTCTCTTTGCCGTCTCTCTGCCGCTTTCCTTAAGCCTGTCGATCAGTCTTATGAGGGGTTCCTGACACTCCGCAAGATTGGTCACAAGCGCAGGCCAGTAATTCATCTGAGTGTTGATATTGATCGTATATTTACTTCCCCACGGCGGCGCATAGTCCTCATTCCATATGCCCTGGAGATTGGCAGGGAGAGATCCGGGCCTTGACGATGATATTAAAAGATATCTTCCGAATTGGAAGAATCTGACTATCTCCTCCTGACCTTCAATAAAAAGCTTTACTCTGTCAAAAAGCGCGCTGTAATCCGCCAGATGTTCTGCATACAGTTCATCCCATGCATATTCGGACAGTCTCTTTAGCTTTTTTAACACCGATTCTGTCGGATCCTCTGTATAAAAGGTCGTATCGGCCGCCAAAATGATCATTGCCTCATCGGCATTTCTTATCATTGTTGTATTGCCGATCAGCTCACTTGTACCGCCTGTGTATATCACCTTGGTACCGCATGCAAGGCTTATCGCATCTTTGCCGCCTTCATTCGCTTCCATCAGCTGAACACCATCAGGATATGCCTTAATGCTGTCACTGTATATATTATAATTCTGTCTTCTTATTGATTGTGTCTGATAGGGAGTATTCTCCCACGGAGAAAATCCCCGCCCGAGTTGTGTGTGAAAAGAAAGGCTGCCCGGTACATCAGCCGTCAGATGTATGATGATAGCACCTGCCGGATAACTGGCTATCACTTCTCTTTTATATGTTATTCCTGAGATGACAAAAGAAGTAATCGCAATGGAATGCTCTATGTCAAGTTCTCTGTGATATGAAGAATGGTCAAAATCCGTTCCGTCAAATTCGATAAACAGATTACCCAAAGGTTCATAGTGTCTTTCATTCTCCGGCAATCCGGATAAGGCAAAGGTGCACAGTTCTTCCGCTTCCTTTATCCTGCCATCAAAAATTAGTTGCCTGATCTCAGGTAATTTTTCCTTCGCCGAAGGGTTGATCCTGTCCTGTCTGCCTCCATACCACACACTGTCCTCATTAAGCTGAATCCGCTCAGTATGTGTATTGCCAAATACCATTCCGCCGAGTCTGCCATTACCTATCGGCAAAGCCTCATTCCATGCATGCGCCGGTTCATCAAATGATATCTTATATATATCAACAGACATTTTGCACTATCTCCTCAGATATTGGTTCTTACGATCTTGGGCTTATATCCCTCTTCTTCAAGTCTCTTAAGTATCGTAGTCTTATGCTCAGTTCCGAAAGCCTCAAGCGTTATACGAAGCTCCACTGCCGCGCTTCGATTGATAGATACAAACTGATTATGCTCAAGTTTGATAACGTTGCCATTCTCTGCAGCTATAACAGATGACACGCGTGTCAGCTCTCCGGGCTTGTCAGGAAGAAGAACGGAAACAGTAAATATCCTGTCGCGCATGATAAGTCCCTGCTGAACTACCGAAGACATGGTGATGACATCCATATTACCACCCGAAAGAATGGATACGACCTTTTTATCCTTGCACTTAAGCTGTTTTAATGCAGCCACGGTAAGCAATCCTGAATTCTCCACGATCATCTTATGATTCTCAACCATATCAAGGAACGATACCACAAGTTCCTCATCTTCCACCGTGATAACATCATCAAGATTGTCTTTAAGGTACGGGAATATCTTTTTGCCGGGTGTCTTTACTGCAGTACCGTCGGCTATGGTATTTACTCCATCAAGCGTCACCACTTCACCCATTTTAAGTGATGCCTTAAGGCAAGCCGCCCCGGCAGGTTCCACTCCGATCACTTTGATCTTGGGATTGAGAAGTTTTGCAAGCACTGACACTCCTGTCGCAAGTCCGCCTCCTCCTACTGGAACAAGTATATAATCAACAAGCGGAAGCTCCTTGAATATCTCCATCGCAATGGTTCCCTGACCGGTAGCGACCACCGGATCATCAAACGGATGGATGAATGTGTATCCCTGTTCTTCAGCAAGCTTGAGAGCATGCGCGCATGCCTCATCATACACATCACCATGCAGAACGACTTCCGCGCCATAACTCTTCGTACGATTGACCTTAATGAGCGGAGTCGTGGTAGGCATTACTATTACGGCCTTGGCGCCAAAACATTTTGCTGCATATGCCACGCCCTGCGCATGATTGCCCGCCGATGCGGTGATCAATCCTTTTGAACGTTCCTCTTCACTCAATGTGCTTATCTTATAATATGCTCCGCGAAGCTTGTACGCACCGGTAAACTGCATATTCTCAGGTTTAAGATATACCTTGGCACCCGTAGCGGCACTTAAATAATCGCTGTATATCAGTTTGGTCTCCTGTACCACTCCCGATACTGCCTCGCAGGCTTCCTCAAATTTTTCCAATGTAAGCATTATTCTATCCCTTCTTAATCAGGCCAGTTAAAATAACTGTCATTTTGCATATTTTCATCCGACTTATCAACATCATCATTTGAACCGTCATCCCCATCTTCCGTATCAAACAGAGCTTTTACAAAAGCATCGGGATCAAATTCCTGCAGATCCGTGATCTTCTCACCGACTCCGATATACTTAACCGGTATATTTAGTTCCGACTGAATGGCTATGGCTATTCCGCCTTTTGCGGTTCCATCCATCTTCGTGAGCACTATACCTGACAGATCAGCGACTTCCGAAAACTCTTTGGCCTGAACCAGCGCATTCTGCCCGGTGGTACCGTCAAGTACTATGAGATTCTCCCTCTTGTAATCGGGAAGATTACGATCCACAATACGGCTTAATTTCTCAAGCTCATTCATGAGATTCTTCTTATTGTGCAGACGTCCCGCAGTATCACACAAAAGGACATCAGCCTTTCTGCTTCTTGCGGCATTGGTCGCATCGAAAAGCACACTTCCCGGATCAGCACCTTCTTTGGCAGATATTATATCAACCCCTGCTCTTTTTGCCCATTCTTCGAGCTGTTCTGTTGCCGCAGCTCTGAATGTATCCGCAGCAGCTATAAGTATCTTTTTGCCCTGAGCCTTATATATTGATGCCAGCTTGCCTATAGTGGTGGTCTTGCCCACACCGTTAACACCGATGACCATGACCACGCTTGGCTTACTTAAGAACTCGTAGTCCTCTTCAGTCACTTTCATCTGTTCCTTGATCCCGTCTATCAGAAAAGCGCGACACTCTTTGGGATCACGGATATGATTGGTCCGGACATCTTCCTTTAATTTGTCTATGATCTCGCCGGTGGCATGTACTCCCACATCACCCATGATAAGAATCTCTTCAAGTTCTTCATAGAAATCATCATCGATCTTATCATGACCCGAGAATACGCTCTCAATTCCGCCCACGATATTATCTCTTGTCTTGCTTAAGCCTTCTTTAAGTCTGTTAAAAAAACCGGCCATTAAGTAAGTGCCTCCTCCACAAGATTGACGCTTACAAGTGTTGACACACCCTTCTCCTGCATGGTGATACCGTAGAGTCTGTCAGATCTCTCCATGGTACCTCTTCTGTGTGTGATCACGATAAACTGTGTATACTTGGTAAGCTTCTTTAAATATTTGGCAAAACGTTCCACATTGCTTTCATCAAGCGCCGCTTCTATCTCGTCAAGCAGACAGAACGGTGAGGGTTTCAGGTTCTGTATCGCGAATAATAAGGCTATAGCTGTCAATGCTTTCTCTCCACCGGATAACTGCATCATATTCTGCAGTTTCTTACCCGGCGGCTGAGCCACGATCTTGATCCCGGCCTCGAGAATATCCTGATCCTCCATGAGTTCAAGCGTACCGTGTCCGCCTCCGAACAGTTCCTTGAACACCTTGTCGAACTCGGTCTCTATTGCATGGAATTTCTCCTTGAACTGTCTGCGCATCGCCGTATCAAGTTCTTCGATTATACCCATCAAAGTCTTTTCCGACTCCACAAGGTCATCATGCTGAGCCTTAAGGAAGTTGTATTTCTCAGACACTTCTTTATACTCTTCAATGGCATTGACATTGACTTCTCCGAGTTTTTTGATCTCATCACGGAGTCTGTTCACTCCCGACTTCATGGCAGCCAGATCATTCATCTCAGGATCTCTTAAGTTCTCCGCATCCCTTAAGGTGATCTCGTACTCATTCCACATGTAATCGATCTGTGCCTGAATAGACTCGGTGAGTTTCTCCACCAGACCCTGTAATCTGTATTTTTCTTTATCGAGTCTCGAACGTTCTTCTCCGAGTTCTTCTCTTATATTGAAGAAATTCTTCTGCTTCTCGCCGAGTTCTTCCTTCTTTCTGATATCCTCGGACAGTTTGCCGCCTGTCTCTTCTTCTGTAGTATATGAACTCTTGATCGTCTCCTCTATCTCAGCAATGTTGCGTTCCTTTTCTTCTATTGCAGCCGCACCGCCGCCGATCTCACCCATGATCTCCTTAAGTTCGGCCTCAAAACGCTCTCGCTCCTGTCTGATACGTTCCAGATTCTGCTGTTCGAAGCCGGCCTGCTGCATGATCTTCTCGACTTCCACTTCCGTAGCTTTAAGCGCTTCGGCAGCTTCATTCTCAAGCAGATGCTTCTCCTCAAGTTCCTGCTGTCTCATGCTGATATACTCAGTCTTATCCTTTTCAAGTTCAAGAGACGCCTTGAGTTCAGCTTCTATGCTTTCCTTCTCGGCAGCGTTCTCCGTGATCTGCTTCTCCAGTTCTACGGACTCATTCTTTAAGCTGTCGTAATCTGCCTTATTCTCTTCCTGTCTGTTACGTGCGGAAGTAAGATTGAGTCTTGCGGTATTCTGCGCTATGAACTTCTCCTGCAGGGTAAGCTTAAGTTTCTCTCTCTCAACGCGTTCGGTATTGCGCTTTTCCTTGGTACTCTCTATCTCCGACAGAAGTCTGTCTATCTCAAGCAGAGCATCCTTAATCGCTTTATTTAGTTCATCCATCTCACGTCTTCTTGACAGGAGATTGCTGTTATTCTTAAAAGCTCCGCCGCTTATGGCACCGCCTGGCACCAGAAGTTCGCCTTCAAGCGTGACCATTCTTATGCCATAGTCATACTTTCGCGCGATCTTAACGGCATTATCCACATTATCTACAACGACGATCCTTCCAAGCATCGCCTTGGCTACGTTGGCATACTCTTTCTTGGTCTTGACAAGAGTGTCAGCCATACCGAGCACTCCCTTTTCATTAAGCACTTCCGGGGTCTTGAATTCCTGCGGATGCTTAATGCTGGTAAGAGGTAAAAATGTGGCTCTTCCGGCTTTCTCCTGCTTAAGCAGAGCTATCACCTTCTTGGCCGTCTCTTCATCATCCGTGACCACATTCTGGATATTACCGCCAAGAGCCGTCTCTATGGCTGTCTCGTACTTCTTCTCAGCGCTGATGATATCAGCCACAACGCCGATGATACCCTTATACTTATCCTTCTGTTCCATCACACGCTTAACAGAACCGCCGTAGCCCTCGTATCTCTCGGTGATATTTGAAAGTGTCTCAAGCTTACTCTTGTCCTGATGGTATTTTACCTGGATATCACGAAGAGAAGCGTCCATTGAAGTAAGCTTTTCTTTATAAGATGCAACGCTCTCCTCCTTCTGCTTCTGTTCTTCGTTAAGCTTATTTATCTCTTCGGATATCTTCTCAAATTCTTCTTCGTACTGTTTGATAACATCCTGCTGTTTTGCTTCATCCGTACGTGCGCTTACAAGTTTGCTCGTAAGTTCTGCCTTACGTATGTCGATCTGCTCCTGCATCGCAGTGATACGTTCCGCTCTGGATCTGATCTTACCTCGCTCATCTACAGCCTTGATGATATCGTTTTTGCAATTCTCAATATCGGTATTGATCTCTTCTATGCCAAGCTGAATATCATTTAATTTCTTCTCAGCCTCAGCTTTAGCCACACCGGCTTCTTCAAGTCGTTTGTCCACAGCAGACTTCTGATCCGATACGCCCTGTTCTTCAGCCTGTTTCTGTTCAAGTTCCTTGGAAACATCCTCTTTACGCGTATCAAGGTGTGCCTCATTACCTTTTATCGAATTGATCTGTTCTTTTAAAAGTTCGATCTGGCTCTCAAGACGCTGTCTGATACTTCCGGTCTCATTAAGTGTCTGGCGTTCTTTTTCAATCGTCTTTTCAAGTTCCTCGATAGCAGTGATCGTATCCTCATATTCCTGTCTGGTACTCTCAAATCTTGCGTCAACTTCCTCATAGTCCTTTGTAGCATTGTCAAGAGCCTGCGAAGTCTGACTGAGTCTGTCTTTTATCGCATTATTCTCAAGAAGGAAGGAATTGACATCAAGGGTCTTTAACTCTTCTTTCTTGGCAAGATAAGTTCTGGCTTTGGCAGCCTGTTTCTCAAGGGGGCCCACCTGACTCTCAAGCACTCCGAGTATATCGGAGATCCTGACCATATTGGCACGCTCTTCTTCAAGTTTTTTCTCTGATGCCACCTTGCGTCTCTTAAACTTAACGATACCTGCAGCTTCATCAAAGAGTTCACGCCTCTCCTCCGGTTTGCCGGACAGAATGGCATCTATCTGACCCTGTCCTATGATAGAATATCCTTCCTTACCTATACCGGTATCATAGAACATCTCATTGACGTCCTTGAGTCTGCAGGGAGAACCGTTGATCAGATATTCACTCTCACCCGATCTGTACAGACGTCTGGCTATGGTCACCTCATCATAGTCTATAGCCAGCTGATGATCGGAATTATCCAGAGTAATTGCCACATAAGCATAACTTAGCGGCTTACGAAGCTGCGTACCCGCGAAGATCACATCCTGCATGGATGCACCACGAAGCTGCTTGATCCTCTGTTCGCCCAACACCCAACGCACGGCATCGGCAACATTACTCTTACCGGATCCGTTGGGGCCGACTATGCCTGTAATACCGTTATGAAATTGAAAAGTGATCTTATTGGCAAAGGATTTAAAACCCTGTACTTCAATTCTCTTAAGATACATAAATACCCGCTACTTCTTTCCTTTCAGTCTGTCGATCGCTTCTGCAGCCGCCATCTGTTCAGCCGCCTTTTTCGTTCTGCCTTTTCCTGCGCCTATCACCTTTCCGTCCAATACAGCTTCCGCCATAAATACCTTGGCATGATCCGGTCCTTCTTCTCCTGCCATTCTGTATTCAAATGTGTCAAAAGGTGACGACTGGATAATCTCCTGAAGCAGAGTCTTGCTGTCTTTGAAGAT
Source organism: Lachnospiraceae bacterium (assembly GCA_024694055.1). Classification (GTDB taxonomy): domain Bacteria; phylum Bacillota; class Clostridia; order Lachnospirales; family Lachnospiraceae; genus Colinaster. The sequence continues at coordinate 32,807 of JAILKC010000018.1, forward strand.
TTCATTTCCATTCAGATCATCAAGCACATGCTCAAATATGACGGTCTTGGCATGTTCTATGCCTCCGTCTAAATACACGGCACCGATCAGAGCTTCCATCACATCCGATATGATTGAATCTCTCTCTCGTCCACCGGTATTCTCCTCACCCTTACCAAGCAGTATGAACTGCTCCAGCCCGAGATCTCTGGCACATCTTGCCAGTGCCGGTTCACATACCATCGATGCCCTCAGTTTGGTAAGCTTACCTTCCGGCATATCCGGATTCCTGTGAAAAAGATAATCACTTGAGATCATCTCAAGTACTGCATCTCCCAAGAACTCAAGCCTTTCATAATCCTTATGTCTGCCATTTATATTTTTGGAGCCATTGTGTTCATTGGCAAATGAGCTGTGAGTCAGGGCCGTTATAAGGAGATCCTTATTCTTAAATTCATAACCTATCTTTTTTTCCAGTATTGAATTGTCTTTATGGAAAGATATGATCTCCATCTTTGACAATCACTCCTTTACATGCCAAAAAGCCCTGTAACGGGGCTTTTTGATTAAGAAAAGTCGCAAAATGCAACTAAAGTGACATCTGCACTCAGTCTACCGCCTTCTTGATAAGCTCGACTGCTTCGCCTACGGTAGTGATATTCTCAGCCTTCTCAGGTGGGATCTCTATGTCGAATTCTTCCTCAAGTCCCATGATGATCTGAAAAACATCCAGCGAATCCGCGCCAAGATCATCCATGAAAGTAGTCTCCATGGTGATCTCCTCCGGATCAACGCTTAAAACCTCTGCTATTACTTTCTTAAGCTTTTCTAATTCCATAATATCCTCCTAGTCAGCTATTACTCGCTTTATCTTATCGCTTATATTCTGTTCCTTGAACTGTACACACTGAATAAGTGTATTCTTAATCTCCTTTGAAGTACTGCTTCCGTGTGTCTTGACTACCAATCCGTTAAGTCCAAGCATCGGTGCTCCGCCATATTCGGATGCATCAAACTTCTTAAGCGTGCTCTTAAGTGCCGGCTTAAGAAGCAACGCACCTATCTTGCTGCGAAGGTCGGAAAACATGCTCTCTTTCATCTTGGACAGCAAAACCTTGCCGGTCCCTTCTATGAGTTTAATGATCACATTGCCCACGAAGGCATCGCATACTATAACATCCGCACCGCCTTCAGGGATCTCTCTGGCTTCTATACTGCCGATAAAATTGATATCCGGGCATGCCTTGAGCAAAGGAAATGTCTCCTTGACCAGTGCATTGCCCTTCTCCTCTTCAGCGCCGATATTGACTATGGCTACACGCGGATTCTTCATCCCCATGATACTCTCCATATAGATCGATCCCATCTTGGCGAACTGCACAAGCATCGATGGTCTCGCATCCACATTGGCTCCGCAATCCACTATAAGAGCGACTCCGTCCTTGGTCGGGATAAGCGGTGCAAGCGGTGATCTCTCAACCCCCTTGATACGTCCCACGATCACCTGTCCGCCCACAAGAGTAGCTCCGGTGGAGCCGGCCGATACATAAGCGTCACACTGTCCTTCCTTGACCATATTCATAGCCTTCACTATGGACGAATCCTTCTTCTTGCGGATAGCCATAACAGGGGCTTCGGCATTCTCTATTACTTCGGAAGCATCGACTACGATAATTCTCTTGGAATCATAGGATACACCACCCGTAACGGTCGCATCAGAAAGTGCAGTGCGAACTTCTGCCTCTCTTCCCACAAGATACACCTGCAGTCTGTCGCATTCATTGATCGCCTGTATTGCGCCTCCCACATTGCATGCAGGGGCATTGTCTCCGCCCATGGCATCAAGCGCCACTTTGGTATATTCCATAATCGTCCTCTCATGATATCGGAGCATATCTTGAAGATAGGCTCTTAAGTAAAGCAAGCGACGGGAGTCGAACCCGCCTTTTCAGCTTGGGAAGCTAACGTTCTACCGATGAACCACGCCTGCAGGCAAAAACGCCATGTCCCTAGAGTGACTGAATTATTGTACCATAAATAAATTATATATGGTACAATCAATTAAGATTTTTTTGTATTTGAGACGGAGGACATATGAGTATACACGAAGATGCCAGGAAAATGAAGCTTGTGGCGCCGTATCTGGCTGCTTCCGCTTCGGAAGCACGTGACAGAGCACTCTCCCTTATCGGAGTCAGCTTAAGCGCCCATGCCAAAGACATATATACTGCCAATAACATCGATATGGCCAAGGCCGAGGATGCCGGAATATCAAGTTCCGTCCTAAAGAGGCTTAAGTTTGATGAGCACAAGCTTGCTTCCGTCCTCGACGGGCTAAGGATGCTCCGTGATCTTCCCGATCCGCTCGGACACATTACTTTACACAGGCAGTTGGATGAAGGGCTGGTACTTACACGACTTACCTGTCCCATCGGTGTGATCGGAGTTATATTTGAAGCCAGACCCGATGCAATGATCCAGATTGCATCATTATGTATTAAAAGCGGTAACTGCGCCATATTAAAAGGCGGTAAAGAGACCACTCACACCAACGAAGTAGTCTTCAATCTGATAAAAGATGCCGCAAAAGAAGCCGGTCTCCCGGAAGGTTGTCTTTTACAGGCGACATCACACAGTGAGATCGATGAGCTGCTTGAATGTCACGAAGATGTTGACCTTATCATTCCCAGAGGTTCCAATGCTTTTGTCAGATATATCATGGATCACACCAAGATACCCGTTATGGGACATTCTGACGGAATTTGTCATATATTCGTAGATGAGTCTGCAGATCAGGATATGGCGCTTAAGATAATCGCCGATGCCAAGACGCAATACACAGCGGCCTGCAATGCCGTCGAGACTCTCCTTATACACAGGAATATAGCCAAAGAATTTCTTCCAAAGCTTTATAAGCATCTCTCGGACAACGGAGTAACTCTTAAGGGCGATTTCCAGACAAGAGGTATCATTCCCGTCGAGGCCATCGGCAAAGAAGGCTGTATTGAGTATCTTGATCTTATCGCGTCGGTCAAAGTCGTAGATGATATCAACGAGGCAATAGATCATATCAATCGTTTCGGTTCACATCATACCGACTCGATCATTACTTCGGATTCCGAATCAGTCAGAGTGTTCAATCAGTTAGTTGATTCGGCGGGTGTATACCACAACTGCTCTACCCGCTTCTCTGATGGCTTCAGATACGGATTCGGCGCAGAAGTCGGCATCAGCACCAGCAAGATACACGCCCGCGGTCCTGTCGGCCTGGAGGGATTGCTCACATATAAATATACTCTTGAAGGGTCAGGCCAGATCGTAGGTGATTACGCCGACGGGAAAAAGAGTTTCAACTTCAAGGACCTTGATTGACATCCTACAAAAAGAGGAAGCATCGCTTCCTCTTTTAATTTGCAGCAAAATCCGTGAATATCACGGCAGGAACTTACCTGCTGAAAGATAGAGTTCATACCAATCGTGATGCGACAGTTTTACATCCGATGCAGCACATATATCTTTGATATGATCCGGATTCATTGAACCGATTATAGCCTGCATGTGAGCAGGATGTCGAAGTATCCATGCAATGGCTATGGCGGACTTCGATACACCCTCGCGGTGTGCAAGTTCTCCCAATACCCTGTTAAGATCCGGGAAGTCAGGGTTATCTATAAATGTACCGCCGAACATACCGATCTGCAAAGGCGACCACGCCTGTATTGTAATATCATTTAACCTGCAATAATCAAGAGCATTGCCATCTCTGTTAACAGAGAGATCCGTAGTCTTATTATTCATATACAGTGCCTGATCAATAAGCTGTGATTGCTCAAGCGACAGCTGGACCTGATTGATCACAAGAGGCTGGCTCACATATTTCTTCAGTAATTCTATCTGCATGGGCACAAGATTGCTCACACCAAAATATCTTACCTTCCCCGCTTTTTCCAATTCATCAAAAGCTTCCGCCACTTCCTCGGGATCATAGAGCACGTCCGGTCTGTGCAAAAGCAGCGTATCAAGATACTCTGTATTAAGCCTTTTTAAACTGCCATCGACACTATGGATGATGTTTTCTTTGGTCCAGTCAAATTCATTACGTTCAAAACAAAGCCCGCACTTACTTTGAATGACTATATCCTCTCTGGCGATTCCGGTAAGCGGAAAAGCTTCGGCAAATCTTGTCTCCGCCTCACCGTTGCCGTAACAGGTCGCATGATCAAAAAAATTGATACCTGATTCATACGCCGTCTTTATGACTTTCGCAGCATCCTGCGTGGACAGATCGGGCATTCTCATGCATCCCTGAATGATCGCAGATACATTTTGCGGCCCGTTAACTATATTGATATTCTTCATCCGTATAACCTCCTGATACATATATCCTCATACATTGTCATCAACAACACGATAATATGCCATTTATGCCATACTCTCTACTTATTATTTGTCATACCATGCGGCAATTTTTTACAAGAAAAAACACATATAAAAAGACCATCGGAAAGATGGTCTTAAATACTCACAATTATCTGACAGCAATCGCTGCAACTCAATCAACTGTGATGATCTCTTTTTTATTGTAAGAGCCACATGCCTTGCATACTCTGTGGGGTACCATAAGAGCACCGCACTTGCTGCACTTAACAAGAGTGGGAGCTGACATCTTCCAATTAGCTCTTCTCTTATCTCTTCTTCCCTTTGAAGATTTATTCTTAGGACAGATTGACATATCTACACCTCCTCTTAGAGTTAATAACCATACATACCGTGTTTTAAGCACGCCTATGTATTATATGTTGCTTTGACCCTGCTTGTCAACAGTTTTATACACAAATCTGGCGGAAATCTCTCTCACTCTTTCGCATATCTGATTTTACGGTATTATTCCGTGTGGTTTTGCTTCCGTTACGTTACGATCTATCTCACGATCAGGTTGCTGTCCAAATATCTGACAAGCATATCTTCCAATTCTGCATATATGATCGGCTTTGACAGATAATCCGTAAAGCCTTCATTTATATAATTCTCCCTGGCTCCTGCGATCGCATCGGCCGTGAGCGCGATTATCGGTATATCATCCGCCATGTGTCTTGATCTTATTATTTCAAGAGTCTGCGTACCGGACATACCGGGCATCATCTGATCGAGCAGAATGATATTATA
>JAILKC010000156.1 GCA_024694055.1 Lachnospiraceae bacterium
GTGGCCGTGGCTGAGCTTATGAGGATACTCATGGATGAGTATGGACTTGAATGGGACGAGGCATGGGATGTTACGACCAAGACATGCGCTTACACCAACCATACGATCATGGCGGAGGCACTTGAGAAGTGGCCCATTGAACTCTTCAGCAGACTTCTGCCAAGAATTTACCAGATCGTAGAAGAGATCAACAGAAGATTCATTCTTGATATAGAGAAGAAATACCCCAGAGAGACCGGTCTTACCGACGAGAAGATACGTAAGATGGCGATTGTCTATGATGGACAGGTCAAGATGGCTCATCTTGCGATCGTAGCGGGATACTCCGTCAACGGTGTTGCCAGACTCCATACAGAGATCCTTAAGAATCAGGAACTTAAGGATTTCTATGAGATGTTCCCGGGCAAGTTCAACAATAAGACAAACGGAATCACTCAGAGAAGGTTCCTTTTACATGCCAATCCGTTACTTGCAGACTGGGTGACAGAGAGGATCGGAGAAGAATGGATCACAGATCTTAAGAGAATAAGCAAGATCCGTCCCGCAGCCAATGACAAGAAGGCCAGAGAGCAGTTTATGGCTATCAAGTATCAGAATAAGGTGCGTCTTGCCAAGTATGTCAAGGAGCATAACGGTGTGGATATAGATCCCAATTCCATCTTTGATGTTCAGGTCAAGAGACTTCATGAGTACAAGAGACAGCTGCTCAATATACTTCATGTTATGTATCTGTACAATCAGATCAAGGAGCATCCGGAGATGGATTTCTATCCCAGAACGTTCATATTCGGTGCCAAGGCGGCAGCAGGTTATAAGACTGCCAAGCTCACCATTAAGCTTATTAATTCAGTAGCTGATGTGATCAATAATGATGACAGTATAGATGGCAAGATTAAGGTAGTATTTATCGAGAATTACAGAGTATCGAACGCCGAGATCATATTTGCGGCAAGTGATGTATCCGAGCAGATTTCAACGGCAAGTAAGGAAGCTTCAGGAACAGGCAATATGAAGTTCATGCTTAACGGTGCCATTACGCTTGGAACCATGGATGGAGCCAATGTCGAGATCGTTGAGGAAGTCGGAGAGGATAATGCGGTCATATTCGGACTTTCTTCGGACGAAGTCATCGCATATGAGAAAAACGGCGGCTACAATCCCATGGATATATTCAACAGCGATGAAGATGTCCGTAAGATACTTATGCAGCTGGTCAACGGATTCTATGCACCGGATGATCCGGAGCGTTTCAGACCTCTGTACAATTCACTTTTAAATACCGAGACTACGGATGTTGCAGACAGATACTTCATACTGAAGGATTTCCGCTCTTATGCGGACGCACAGAAGAAGATAGAGGAGTTCTACAAGGATGAGGAGAGATGGGCCAAAGCAGCCATACTCAATGTGGCATGTTCGGGTAAATTCACATCCGACAGAACGATTCAGGAATATGTAGACGATATTTGGCATCTTGACAGGGTTAAGTTGCCGAAAAAGACTGATTAGGATTGGAGAAGCAGTATTATGATCAAAATTACCCAGGGTGGAGCCTATCTTATAGGCGGTAAAGAGTACATTGAGGACGGAGCAGAAGCGATAGCTGCCGTTAAAGCCAAGACCGGACGCGAAGTAACCAAGGAGTCCGCTTCGCAGGGTACCATCGCATACGGAATTTTAAAGGCTCACAATACGTCTGACAATATGGATAAGCTCAAGATAAGATTCGATAAGCTTACCAGCCATGATATCACATTTGTAGGTATAATACAGACTGCCAGAGCTTCAGGACTTGAGAAGTTCCCGATGCCCTATGTACTGACCAACTGCCACAATTCGCTCTGTGCAGTGGGTGGTACGATCAATGAAGATGACCACATGTTTGGACTGACCTGTGCCAAGAGATACGGCGGTATCTATGTTCCGCCTCATCAGGCAGTCATTCATCAGTTTGCCCGCGAGATGCTCGCAGGTGGCGGAAGGATGATACTTGGGTCTGATTCGCACACCAGATACGGTGCTTTGGGAACGATGGCCATGGGAGAAGGCGGTCCTGAACTTGTTAAGCAGCTGCTTAATCAGACCTATGATATAGATCGTCCCGGAGTTGTGGCTGTATATCTTAAGGGTAAGCCTGCCAAGGGAGTCGGCCCTCAGGATGTGGCAATAGCACTTATCGGAGCCGTGTTTGCGAGTGGATACGTAAAGAATAAGGTGCTTGAGTTTGTGGGACCCGGAGTTGGAGAACTTACTGCGGATTTCAGGATGGGTGTCGACGTTATGTCAACCGAGACAACATGTCTTTCAAGTATATGGCAGACAGATGATGAGATACGTAATTACCTGGAGATTCACGGAAGAGCAGAGGATCATAAGGAACTTAAGCCTGCTGATGTAGCTTATTATGACGGTCTTATCGAGATAGATCTTTCTGCTGTTAAGCCTATGATAGCCATGCCGTTCCATCCGAGCAATGCATATACGATAGAGGACCTTAAGGCTAATCTTACGGACATCCTTCATGAGACTGAAAAGAGAGCGAAGGTCAGCTTCGGTGATGATGTTCAGTTTAACCTTACTGATAAGATACGTGACGGAAGATTATACGTAGATCAGGGTGTTATTGCAGGCTGTGCCGGTGGCGGATTTGAGAATATCTGCGCAGCTGCCGATATCCTGCGTGATAAGTACATAGGTGATGATGAATTCACACTCAATGTATATCCTGCTTCTACGCCCATATATCTGGAACTTATGAAGAATGGTTGCGCAGCGGCTCTCCTTGAGAGCGGAGCGATCATCAAGACTGCATTCTGCGGCCCATGTTTTGGTGCCGGAGACACACCGGCCAACAATGCTTTCTCTATAAGGCACAGTACGCGTAATTTCCCGAACAGAGAGGGCTCTAAGATCCAAAACGGCCAGGTAGCCAGTGTTGCTCTCATGGATGCGAGATCTATCGCTGCAACAGCTGCCAATAAGGGATATCTTACAGCGGCTACGGAATTTGACAAAGATTTCGGCGTATATTCATATCATTTCGATGATAAGATCTATAAGAACAGAGTATTTGATTCCAAGGGTGTGGCAGATCCCAATGTGGAGATCCGCCTTGGACCCAATATCAAGGATTGGCCTAAGATGAGTCCTCTCCCTAATAATCTTATGCTTCGTGTGGTATCGGAGATACATGATCCCGTTACTACTACGGATGAATTGATTCCTTCGGGTGAGACAAGCAGTTTCAGATCCAATCCGCTGGGACTTGCTGAATTTACGCTTTCGCGCAAGGATCCTGAATATGTCGGAAGAGCCAAGGCAGTGCGTGCGGCACAGGAAGATCATATTGCAGGAAAAGATGTATATACCGACAGACCTGCGCTTCGTGCAGCCATGGATATAGTTAAGACTTCATTCCCCAATGCGGAGAATGATGGAATCGGCTTTGGATCGACGATATTTGCCGTTAAGCCCGGTGACGGCTCGGCAAGAGAACAGGCAGCATCATGCCAGAAGGTACTTGGCGGATGGGCCAATATCGCGCACGAATATGCTACCAAGAGATACAGAAGTAACCTGATGAACTGGGGTATGCTTCCATTCATCATTCCGGAAGGAACACTTCCTTTTGAGAATCTTGATTTCGTATTTGTTCCGGGAATAGCTGCTGCGCTTAAGGATAAGGCGCCTTCTATCAAAGCTTATGCTGTAAAGGGCAGCAAGTTGGTCGAGTTTGAGATGACAGTCGGTGACATGACTGATGAAGAGCGTGAGATAATTCTTGACGGATGTCTTATCAATTACAACAGGAAATTGCTCAATAATTAATTTATGAATTAATAAATGGCTGTACCGCGTCATTGCGATACAGCCATTTTTGCTTGTATTAACGGCCTGTCAGCCGACAGCCATATCAAGATGTGATATTGCTCCTGCCCCACTTCCGTCTTCGTATAAGAATATTCCGGATCTTCTGACTGCGCCGTTTAGGTCGCCTGTGATATCAGATCTTCTGCCATAATTGGTATCGACATTGTCAAGGTATATGGCTCCGACATTCTTATCCCTTAGGGAATACAGGATATCATTGCCGTCGGCGTCCTTGATCCAAATCTTTAACTTATCATAGATACCGTCGTTTTCATCTATCCAGCCATTGCTGTCGCTGTCATAGAACGCAAGATCTGCAAATCCATCGCCGGAACGGGTGCCGAAGAGTTCGCGACCGTCATTTATGATACCGTCACCGTTTTTATCAAAAGCCAAAAAGCCGTTGCCTGTTAAGAGCGTGGATATCTCTTCTTCATTGCCGTCGGCGTCCAGATCAAAGTAAAATTTCTGATCGCTAAGATCTGCGATATCTCCTGTAAAATTCAGCACCAGAGGATCACACATAGCCGTAATGTCGTGGAACTCCTCGCGATAATGAGCGGAAAAACTCCTGCTCATACCTATTGACAGGGAAAAATCGATACTGCGACCATCCTCAGTGGTGATGCTGCCTGATGACATATATGAGAGTTCTTCGGTTTCTTCAAATTGACATTCCTGTACTCCGTTTATCTTGATGACGGAGAATCCGGGCGACATTCCGACACCGGAAGATATATCGGATGATAATGGCTCAAAACCGAATTTTCTGGCCATTTCATCAGATTTTTCCTGTCCGAAGAATATACGCCAGAGGTACAAAACAAAGCGCTCCCGGACCTGATCTATGCTCTTTAACGTATCACCTTGGTCGACTTGTTTTATGCGGTCGTTAAAATCCGTATACATACTGTCATAGCGATCCATAAGAGAGGTATCTGTATAATCCTCGCTTTCCGAACCCTCTACAACGCCTTCCTCGGTGCCGTTTTCGATCAAACTTCCGAAACCGCCCTCCTTAGAGAAACTTAAATTGTACTTCCTTGTCAGCGTGGAACGATATGTTCCTGCGGAATCCATTCCTATTTGATAGGAATTGATCTTCAAATAATAAATCTCCTTTCTGTAATAGAAAAATATTGCCAATAAATATATCGGTTGTAAATGTGTAAATGTGAATAGTTACGCTTTCATATTTGCGCTCAAACCTGTATAATTGTATGGGTCGGATCGGAATGGTTCGCTTAGGATAACCGATTCGAATGGAGAGATAGATGTCAGGATATTTGCATTTTTTACGGACAATGGGATTGTGCGTACTGTGCCTGTCGTTGTCCGGCTGTGCAACTTCACGATCTGCAACTGAGCCTGTTGCTGAAGAACAACCGGCAAGCATAGCCACGCTTGGGTACGTGCCGGACTGTTCTTATGAATACAGGGAGCAGGTTCCGCATATCATCACGGACAGAGTGGGCTATCTGCCTACAGGCAAAAAGGTTGCATATATAAAAGGTGATGATCTGAATAAGGATTACAGGATAGTCACCTCTCTTGGCTCGGAGACCGTATATGAGGGCAAGCTTAAGAAGGTGTCTGCTGATGATGCTGCGGAAGGGCTGTACATCGGAGATTTTTCAGATTTCAACAGGCATGGGAGTTTCAGGATATATCAGCAGGATGTAGGATACTCCTATATATTCAATATTGACGAGGTGAGTCTTAACAGCATATATAATGAGGCGTATCATACAATAGTAAGTGCTGAGTATTCCGACACGGAGTCTCTTATATATACACTGGGCAATCTTATGGTTACGGCCCAGATATACCCGAATACCTATACCAATACCGGATTTATCAAGGGTGGCGTTGAACTTTTAATGACGCAGCAACATACGGGAAGCGGAGCGGTATACGGAGAACTTAAGGATAAGGCAACCCTTGATCTTATAGCGCGTGAAGCATCGCTGCCGTCGGCAGAAGCTACCGTTGATACGGAATCGATGCTGTCGTTTTCTGCTACCGAAGCGTATGCCGGACTGTTGGCACAGTACTATTCACAATATGCAGCGGATGATCCGGAGACGGCTTCTGAAGCTTTGCGTGCGGCCGTCAAAGCGTATTCATACATTGAAAAAAGCATGGCACAGACCGAAGATGTTTCATCCGCGTTCTTGTATGCTGCATGCGAGCTGTATAAGGCTACCGGACAGCTTAAATATCGTAATGCGATTGCTTTGTATGATGAAAGAACTGCGGTAAGTGCACAACAGGACAGAACGGACAGGTATGATTACACATTTTTGTCAGATGTGGCATATCTCAGCACTTCATATAAGACCGATTATGCCAGATGTGAAACGCTTATGACGGGTTACAGTGATATAGCAGGACATATATCTTCGTCATCTGACAGAGCGCATTTTTATGTGCAGGCTGACATCAAGGAGATAGATGGGGATAAGATCCTGGACAATATGATGGCGCTCGGACTTGTGGGATATGTGTTGTCCGGCAGGGAGTATTCGGGAATAGAAGCCAATTATCTTCATTACCTCTTTGGACTGAATGAGGATATGGTCAACTATTACAGTGAATCGCCTAAAGAAGGTTTCGTATCTCTTAACAGTGATGCGGTGAGGCTTTCCAAACTTATATTTGCGCTTGGCGGAGAAGCCGGCTTATAATGATTGGACTTATTGGAGGAATTGTATGATCAGACTAATTATAGGAAGTATCGCGGTTTTTTTGTATCTGCTTCTTACGTTGCCGATGCTTTTGGCATTATGGATCATGGGATTTGTGAACAAAGGACTTAAGGACAGGATATCTCATGCGATGATCAAGTGGGCATTTAAACTGTTGCTGTTTGTGTGTGGGGTAAGATATGATGCATACGGAACAGAGAATATACCCGATGACAGAAGCGTGCTGTTTGTGGGCAATCATCGCAGCATATTTGACATTCTGCTTATGTATGTGCATACGAAGATGCCGACAGGTATAATTGCCAAAAAAGAGATGAGGAGGATACCGATATTCAATATCTGGATGGGCAATATCGGCTGTCTCTTCTTGGACAGGGATGATATCAAGCAGGGGTTAAAGACGATCCTTGCGGCAATAGATATGGTCAAGAATGGCATGTGTATGGCTATATTCCCGGAGGGAACCCGTAATAAGGTGGAAGGAACATTTCTTCCGTTCAAAGCAGGAAGCTTTAAGATTGCAGAGAAGAGCAAATGTGACGTGATCCCATTCGCTGTTATCGGGGCAGCTGCGGCCTTCGAAGATCACAAGCCTTACGTTAAAAAATCACACGTTATTATATGTTTTGGAGAACCTATCAGGACAGCGGACCTTTCCAAAGATGAATTAAAAGTGATACATGAGACAGCCAGAAATGAAGTCATGCGTATGTATGAAGAGAATAAGGACAAGATATGATCATATTAAAGGGCGGACTGTGTGTTGATCCCGAATCCGGGATGGAAGCAAAAAAAGATATAATCATAGACGGCGAAATAATCACTGCCATAGAGGATGATATCGATACCGATGCCTGGATATCAGGTGCATCCGATGGAGTAGAGGTATATGACTGTAATGGACTTATCATAGGCCCCGGTATTGTAGACGGACATGTTCATTTTAGGGATCCCGGTTTTACTTATAAGGAAGATATATACAGCGGGGCTGCGGCTGCAGCGGCAGGTGGCGTTACAAGTGTGATTCTTATGGCCAATACCAAACCCGTGGTAGATTCTGTAGATACCCTTAAGTACGTTCTGGATAAAGGCAGAGAGACAGACATAGCCGTGTATTCGTGTGCATCGATCACCAAGGGCTTGGAGGGACGCGAACTGACGGATATGGAGAATCTTAAAGCTCATGGCGCCATTGCTTTTACGGATGACGGAATACCGATATTGTCTGAGAATGTGATATCTGCAGCCATGCAGGAGGCTGCAAGGCTTGGTGTCGTGCTGAGCTTTCATGAAGAAGATCCGAAATATATTGAGAATAACGGAATAAACAGAGGTAAAGCAAGTGAGCACTTCGGACTTGGCGGAAGTGACAGGCAGGCAGAGATCTCGATGGTAAAAAGAGATATTGAACTGGCAGTGAAATATGGCTGTAAGATCAATATACAGCATATAAGTACCAAAGAAGCGGTTGGATTGATAAGAGAGGCCAAGCGTGAAGGACATGGAGATCTCATATTTGCCGAAGCCACGCCGCATCATATGTCCATGACGGAATTAGACACCATACGTTATGGAACGTATGCCAAGATGAACCCGCCTCTTAGAACGGAGGAGGACAGGCAGGCGATCATTGACGGCCTTGCGGACGGAACAATTGATATGATCGCGACGGATCATGCTCCTCATTCAGATGAAGAGAAAAATCGCCCGATTGATAAGGCGCCAAGTGGTATTATTGGACTGGAGACCTCACTTTCTGTATCATATAATACACTTATTGTATCAAATATGCTTTCGTGGGTGCAATTATTTTGCAAGTTATCTCTGAATCCTGCAAGAATCTATGGAATTGATGCAGGGAAACTTGCAATTTACAGAACTGCAGATATAGTTCTTTTTGATCCAAATATGATACAAAAATTCGATAAAACACGGTCTAAATCATTCAATTCGCCGTTGAAAAATAGTGAAATTACAGGTGGTGTCGTAGGAACCATACGAGCCGGAAGAAAAATATATGATAAAATGGCCAAAAGAAGATTAACATAATGACAATCATTATGTAAAATTAACATAACTTGCAATTATCCAGATTTTTCAGACAATTATGTAAATCTACTGAAAGAATAGGTATAATATATGAAACAAAAATGCAAAGCGAAAGTAAAAGACAATATAAAAATAGCGGATGGAATATACGACATCAGATTGGAGACAGATCTGGCTGCATACGCCAATCCGGGCCAATTTGTCGGAGTATATACCTCAGATGCCTCTGCGCTTCTTCCGAGACCCATAAGTATATGTGAAGCGGAGGTTGACAGAAATTGTCTTCGCCTGGTATATCGTGTTGTCGGAAAAGGAACAGACTGGCTTTCAAAGAAGGAATCCGGTGAGGAAGTTGATATTCTCGGGATTTTGGGAAACGGCTACGATCTGAGCACTGCAGATGAAAAAAAAGAGATTATTCTTATGGCGGGTGGAATAGGAGTTCCTCCTATGGTAGAGCTTGCCAAAAAACTGAGTGTGGATCATAAAGTATCTGCTGTTATCGGATATAGAAACAGCGAGACGTTTTTGCTCGATGATCTAAAAAAATATGCGGATGTCTACATAGCAACAGATGACGGAAGTGTAGGATTTAAGGGCAATGCAGTGGATGCATTGGGTGAGTATAAATTAAATCCTGATATTATATATGCCTGCGGCCCCATGCCCATGTTAAGAGCAATTAAGAGGTATGCGGAGGAACATGATATCGAGGCTTATATATCATTGGAAGAGAGGATGGCCTGTGGTGTCGGCGCATGCCTTGGCTGTGTATGCAAGACTGTTCACAAGGATCATCACAGCCATGTCAATAATGCGAGGATATGTACGGATGGACCTGTTTTTGAAGCAGGGGAGGTGGATATATGAATACTGAGATAAATATTGCGGGAATCAGTTTTAAGAATCCTGTGATGACTGCATCCGGTACATTCGGTTCCGGGATGGAATACGGAGAGTTTGTGGATCTTAACAGGCTCGGAGCTGTAGTGACGAAGGGCGTATCCATCATTCCGTGGGAAGGCAATCCGACGCCGCGTGTGACCGAATGTTATGGAGGAATGCTCAATGCAATAGGCCTGCAAAATCCCGGCGTTGATGTCTTTATAGAAAGAGACCTTGCTTTTTTAAGCGATTATGACTGCAGGGTAATAGTGAACGTGTGTGGAAAATCCGTCGAGGATTATATAGCTGCGGTTGAGAGACTTTCGGATACGGATGCGGATATGCTTGAGATCAACATATCCTGCCCCAATGTCAAGGAAGGAGCGATCGCATTCGGGCAGAAGGCGGATTCGGTATATTCCATAACCGATACACTAAAAAAGCATTCGAAGAAGCCGATCATCATGAAGCTTAGCCCCAATGTGACCAATATTGCAGAAATGGCCGTTGCAGCGGAAAGCGCGGGAGCAGATGCGATCTCTCTTATCAATACGATCACCGGAATGAAGATAGATATAGAAAGGAAGACATTTGCGCTTGCCAATAAGACCGGAGGCCTGTCGGGGCCGGCAATTAAGCCGATCGCTGTAAGGATGGTATATCAGTGCGCACAGGCCGTTAAGATCCCTATTATAGGTATGGGAGGTATATCCTGCGCGGAGGATGCAATAGAGTTTATCATGGCCGGAGCCACGGCGGTAGCCGCCGGTGCAATGAATTTCGTTAATCCTTATCTTACTGTTGAACTGGTGGAAGGAATAGAGAGATTCATGAGCACGCATGGCTATGAAAGCATAGATGATATGCGTGGAATAGTGCAGTAAATGCGAAAAAGAAGGGTGATACGGAATAGGCCGTGTCACCCTTCTTTATAATCATGATTTAACAAAACGCATGATATCAATTCTACTGTTCTTCGACCGCTGTATTGGCTGATGCAGCCCATTCATCAAATTTCTTCATGGCTGCGTCATACGTCTGCTTGGAGATATCCGGAAGCTTGTCACCCCATGTCTTGGTGGCCTGCTTGTATCCTTCTTTGAAAGCTTCTCGCATCTCTTCTGCCTTTGAGGGATCTCCGCCGGTAAGTGCCTTGGCGAATTCGAGTATCCTGTCGGATGTTTTCTCTACGCCCCAATAACCGTCTTCTGCAATATCAGCCTGTGCCTGAGCCTTGGTCTCTGCGTCGACAGTAAAATCACCTGATCTTAAAAAACTCCATATATCGTCTGCCTTGCCAAGTGCATTACCCTGACCGGCAATAAGTCTCTCAACCAACGACTTAAGCTGTGCAGTACGCTCTTCAGCATCTGCTTTGAGCTGGTTGATCAGTTGCGTGTTAGGCGTATATGTCTGCTTTGTGCTGTCCACAGGTTTGTTTGCCGAGGGTTCATATACCACTCCGTTATCGACCGTCTTGTCTGTCTTGGCAGCATCTGCAGCCTGGGCATTATTCTCGGTCTTTTTGACTGAACTGTCATATCCGCTGTAAGAGCTGACAGAACTTGTAACTCCATTTACATCCATAGTCTAACCTCCTTGTTCTGTACCGATAGTTAATGGTTCCATTCTGTATTTCGGCAGAATCAGTAAAGAAATTAATACTTATGCTAAAATTACTTGGGATTACTGCTTAAAAATATAATCCCTAATACAATAGTACCACCGGAGAGCCCCAAAAACAACAGCATTTACGCATATTTGCTTATATTGGCAAAAGTTGTTATAATGTCTGTGCTTATGTCCGTGTTCGCACAGAATCCGGGGGCCATAAAGCGAATAGGAGGATCAAACATTGAGTACAGGTTGGTTAGTTACAATAGTAGTGATAGTGGTGCTTGCCATCATAGTCACGGTTTTATATTTCCTGGGTAAGAAAGCACAGAAGAAGCAGGAACAGCAGCGTGAGCAGATAGATGCCATGAAACAGACGGTGTCTATGCTGATCATTGATAAAAAGAAGATGAGACTTAAGGATGCAGGACTTCCTCAGGCTGTTTTGGATCAGACACCCAAGGCCATGAGACTGTCAAAGCTCCCCATAGTCAAGGCCAAGATCGGTCCGCAGGTGATGTCTTTGGTATGTGATGCGGCCATATTTGACAAGGTTCCGGTGAAAAAAGAAGTCAAGGCTACCGTAAGCGGAATCTATATCACAGATGTCAAGGGTTTGCATGGCAAGACTGAGATCACACCCGTTAAGAAGAGCAAGTTTAAGCAGTTGGTGGAGCAGGCACAGGAAAAAGCCGGTGCCAAGCCGCTATAAGCTTTTGTTTGGATAACAGACATATATTGTGTATTGTGCAAAAAACGTCGGTTCTGTTTGAAAGAACCGACGCTTTTTCATATTTATACAAAAAC
Source organism: Lachnospiraceae bacterium (assembly GCA_024694055.1). Classification (GTDB taxonomy): domain Bacteria; phylum Bacillota; class Clostridia; order Lachnospirales; family Lachnospiraceae; genus Colinaster. The sequence continues at coordinate 11,934 of JAILKC010000156.1, forward strand.
ATTCATACAAAGGATCAAATGGATGCGGAATCGGAGCTCCTGGCTTCGATCGATATATTGCAATCGGCCAGGAATTCATAATTGATATCCAAAGAATAGTTGACGTCCAGCTTTAACACATCATCTGTGTCAGATAAGGCAATGTTGCGGGTATCAAGTCCCACGACTATACTGCCGAAAGGTGTGGAATAGTTCGTGAGATTTTTGGATGATTCTTCGAAGAGCATTGATGCCGTGACAGGTCCCTTTTTCGTAACACTTAAGCTCATATCGTTGAATTTTAATATATTGTGGTTGACAAGTTCGCTGCCTTCTAATGGTTCGTCGTATATCAGATAGTGATTGCCGCCACGCTTGTAATACTGGCCGCGCTGTATCACTTCGACATCATCCGCCATATTGGCAGTATCAAAATGCATGCCTTTTATTGAGATCAATACGTCTTTATTCATGAACAGATCTTATCCTTTTCTTTTCTTCGCGCCTGATGATCCTGATGATCGAATTTTCCTGATTCTTGATATGAACGTGTATGGCACGTCTGGCAAGCTCAGTGTCGCGCATGGATATCGCGTCGGTGATCATACGATGTTCGGTGATAAGTGACTGCCATCCGGAATCATCCTTGATGTATTCAAAACGATATCTGTACATCTGCTCGGCAATATTGTTGACCATCTGGATCAGACGGTTATTCCTGCTGGCTTCAAATATTATATCATGAAATCTGATATCTGCACCCGTAATATTGTGTATATCGGCGGAATCCACGGCTTCTTCGAATGCTGTGCAGGCTTCCTTCAGAGATTCTATCTCCTCATCCGTTATGCGTTCGCATGCGAGCTCTACTGCGAGTTCATCGAGTGCGAGGCGTACTTCAAGCACATCCGACATGCTCTTTTCGGTGATATGCGCCACCTGCGCTCCGCGTCTGGGGACCATAACGACAAGTCCCTCAAGCTCAAGCTGCCTGATGGCTTCCCTTATGGGCGTACGTGAAACACCGAGCTTCTGTGCCAGATGTATCTCCATAAGTCTCTCGCCCGGCTGCAGTTCTCCTGTCAGGATCGCCTGCCTGATAGTCTTGAAGACAACGTCTCTGAGAGGGAGAAAGGCGTCTAAATTGGTCTCCATATAGTTTTCCATAGATTATACCTTCTTTGTTCCGTAAAAAACAGGATGACACAGATGTACATTACTGTAGTGCATTTCATCACTTATCCGAGTCATCGCTTCGTTTGCTTTGGACTCATCGTCAAAAAGGCCGAATACCGTGGGACCGCTTCCGCTCATAAGTGCTCCTGAAGCACCGTATTTAACGAGCGCGTTCTTGATCTTTGTGATCTCGGGGTAAGCATTCACGGTGACTGTTTCAAGTATATTGCCAAGACCTTCGGTAATGCCGGCAAGATCTGAGCGTTTAAGACAATCAATCATACCGGTCACATCGGGGTGTCCTGTAGTATCATTTAGCAACAGATGCTCATAGACATATTTGGTGGAAACATCCACCGGCGGCTTGACCAGCACTATATGGCAGTCAGGCATGGGGCTTACGGGGGTAAGTATCTCTCCGATACCTTCGGATAAACAGGTTCCGCCTTGTATACAAAACGGTATATCTGCTCCGAGCCCTGCGCCAATTGCCTTAAGGGCGTCCATGCTTAATCCGTAGCCCATGAACTCGTTGATTCCGATAAGAGTGGCAGCAGCATCAGCACTGCCGCCGGCCAGACCGGCAGCCATGGGTATCCTCTTCCTAAGACTGATGTTTATGGCATCATGCTTTCCGACTTCCTGCATTAAGAGCTTTGCCGCTCTTATTATAAGATTGGAATTATCGCATACAAGATCACCATTATCACAATTGAGAATAATGGAATCGCCGTCAGCGGAAGATATTTCAAGGGTGTCATGCAAGCTTATCGACTGCATGATCATACGTACCACGTGATAGCCGTTGGGCAATGTTCCCAGTACGTCCAAAGACAGGTTGATCTTGGCATAAGCGTTGATTTTGAGTCTGTTCACGGTATTCTCCAATTAATGTGCATTGTTTGTATATTGTATATTGTATACAATCTGTTTCTGATGAGATTATAGTCGAAGTATATTTTCTTAGCAAGCCAAAACACATAAATAATAGGAAATAATATAATAAACTCTTTAAGATTTGTTCCGATTATGGTAAAATCACACAAGATATTGTCATTGGGCGGAAGGGTGTGCACAAGAATTTGACCCCGCACCTGATCTGCCACGGAGAAACAGTGCGAAAAATGAGGAGTATTATGAAAAAACGTAATTTATGCGCAGTCATGGTAACTGCAGGTCTTGTTGCCGCCATCCTTACAGGATGCGGATATGACAACAGCAGTAATGATCTGTCCAAGATCGATGTAGATAAGTATGTATTGAGTATCGGCGAATATGATAATCTGAACATCGAGGTAGAACCCAAAGAGGCTATCACGGATGAGCAGGTACAGCAGTATATTGACTATATCATGAGCAGCCGCGTGACATATGAGCAGACTGACAAGAAAGAAGTGGAAACCGGGGACCGCGTGAATATTGATTATGTAGGAACCAAAGACGGGGTTGCCTTTGACGGTGGTACTGCACAGGGTTATGATCTGCTTATCGGTTCGGGTACTTTTATTCCCGGTTTTGAGGACGGACTCATCGGTCATAATGTAGGCGAAGAAGTGGCACTTAACCTTACTTTCCCGGAGCAGTATCAGTCAGCTGAACTGGCAGGTCAGGATGTCGTATTTGATGTCACGATCAATTATATAAGTGAGGAGATCACTCCCAATCTGGATGATGAATTCGTAAAGAGCCTTTCTCTTGAAGGCGTATCCAATGTGGATGAGTACAGAGCATTTATCAGAAAGGATCTTGAGGAATCTGCAGTAGATACGTACGAAGCTGCCAAGAGAGACGCCGCTCAGGAGATCCTGGTCAGTCAGGCTCAATTCGGCGATATCACATCGCTTGGTCTGTATCAGTTCTACGTGGATGAAGTGAAGAAGCAGACAGAGACGCTTGCCAAGAATTATGGAGTTACTATAGATGATGTGGTGAATTCGCTCTATGGATCCGATTACAGCAAGTATGAGGAGCAGGTAGCCCAAGATGCAGAGAATATTGTGAAGGCAGCTTTGGTATGTGAGAAGATAGCCCGTAAGGAGAAGATCAAGATAGGCAAAAAGGATCTGGAGACACGTATGGCCAAAGATGCAGAGGATTACGGATATGCTTCCGTAGAGGAATTTAAGAAACAGGTTCCCGAGGCTGATTATCGTAATTATCTCATACAGTCAGATGTAATGGACAGAGTTATATCAACAGCCAATATTACTGAGAAGGCTGCGGAATAACAGAATATCATAAGATAAACGGAGGATGGATAAGATGGATTTGGTTAACATAAGAGACCTTTACAGGGACAGAGAAAAATACATAGACAAGGAGATCACCGTAGGCGGATGGCTGCGCGGTAACAGAGATTCCAAGAGCTTTGGATTTCTTGTACTCAATGACGGTACATTTTTTGAGACACTTCAGGTAGTGTATTCAGATAAGCTTGCCAACTTCGATGCCATCACCAAGCTCAATGTAGGTGCTGCGGTTGTTGCAACCGGTAAGATCGTAGCTACGCCCGATGCCAAGCAGCCTTTTGAGATGCAGGCTACGGAAGTTGCCGTCGAGGGTGAGTCTACTGCGGATTATCCTTTGCAGAAAAAAAGACATACTTTTGAATATTTAAGGACCATAACGCACTTAAGAGCCAGAACAAACACCTTCGAAGCAGTTTTCAGAGTACGTTCTGTTGCGGCTTATGCGATCCATAAGTTCTTCCAGGAGAGGGATTTTGTATATGTGCATACTCCTATCATAACGGGAAGTGACTGTGAGGGAGCCGGAGAGATGTTCCAGGTGACCACCATGGATCTTAACGACATCCCGAAGAATGAGGATGGAACCGTTGATTATTCCAAGGATTTCTACGGCAAGCAGACAAATCTTACGGTAAGCGGCCAGCTCAACGTAGAGACTTATGCTTTTGCATTTAAGAATGTGTATACTTTCGGACCTACTTTCCGTGCCGAGAACAGCAATACCACAAGACATGCGGCAGAGTTCTGGATGATCGAGCCGGAGATATGTTTTGCGGACCTTAAGGATGACATGATCTTGGCTGAGAGCATGCTTAAATATGTGATCAACTATGTACTTGATCATTGTCCTGAAGAGATGGAGTTTTTCAATAATTTTGTAGACAAGGGCCTTATAGAGAGACTTCGCCATGTGGCAAGTTCAGAGTTTGGTCATGTGACATATACGGATGCTATCAAGATCCTTGAGAAGCACAATGACGAATTTGATTACAAGGTATTCTGGGGCTGTGATCTGCAGACTGAGCATGAGAGATTCCTGACTGAGAAGGAATTCAAGCGCCCTGTTTTTGTAACGGACTATCCCAAGGAGATCAAGGCGTTCTATATGAAACTCAATGACGACGGCAAGACTGTTGCGGCCTGCGATTGCCTTGTACCGGGAATCGGAGAGATTATAGGCGGCTCGCAGAGAGAAGATGACTATGATCTTTTACTTAAGCGTATGGAAGAGTGCGGACTTAAGAGAGAGGATTATGAGTTCTACCTTGACCTTCGTAAGTACGGTTCTGTCAGACATGCGGGATTTGGTCTCGGATTCGAGAGATGCATCATGTACCTCACGGGAATGGGCAATATCCGTGACGTGATTCCATTCCCCCGTACGGTAGGTAACTGCGATCTGTAATAAGACCTGATCTGAGACCGGGATGTTTTGGAGTGCATAAGTGTATAGAAGATACTGTCAGATAATAATATCCTTAATATTGGCTTTGTCTGTGTCTTTATGCGCTCATGCCACCACCATCGATGAGCTTAAGAAGCAAAAAGAAGAGACACAGAGACAGCTTGACGAGACCAACAGTAATATCAATGATCTCACCAAACAGAAGAAGGGTATCACTGACGAGATAGAAGAACTTGATGACGAACTTGTGGAAGTGATGACTTCTGTCAGTATCCTGGAGGATGAGATAGAGGATATAAAGGGACGTATAGCCGACAAGCAGGCAGAGATCGCTGTAACGACCGAGGAACTTCATGAGGCCGAAGCCACGGAACAGGCGCAATATGAAGCCATGAAGATGCGTATCAGGTTCATGTATGAGAAAGGCGATTACTCATACATCGAGATGCTTATGGAGTCCAGGAATCTGGCGGATATGCTCAATAAGACCGAGTATTTTGAAAAACTCTATGAGTATGACCGCAGGATGCTCATCAAATATCAGGAAGCCAGACAGGCGGTGGAAGATGCCAAGGCCAAGCTTGAGGAAGAAGAAGCCGAGCTTGAACAGCAGCAGGAAGAGTTAGAGATCAGTCTCATGGAACTTGATGAGGAGAAGGAAGCCCTCAATGAACTGCTTGAGCAGAAGAAGGAAGAGGCTGAGAACTACGAGACTGAGATAAGCAAGGCCAAGCAGGAAGCAGCAGCATATAAAGCCAAGATCAAGCAGCAGAACAATGAGATCAAGAGGCTTGAGGCCGAAGAAGCAGCCAAAAGGGCAGCGGAAGAATCGGCTAAGAATAAATCCAAGCGAAGCGGGAGCGCATACAATGTAGATTCCGCATCTGTTATATCAAATTCGGGAGGAAGTGCATCCGGCAAAGAGATCGCGTCTTATGCATGCAGATATGTAGGTAATCCCTATGTGGCCGGTGGAACATCACTTACGGACGGCTGTGACTGTTCCGGGTTCACATATGCGGTGTATAAGGCGTTCGGATATAATCTTCCACGTAATTCCACGGGTCAGAGAAGTGCAGGCCGCGGAGTGACATACTCGGAAGCCGAACCCGGAGATATTATATGCTATGCAGGTCACGTAGCCATATATATAGGAAACGGACAGATCGTACATGCAAGTACGCCCAGCACCGGTATCAAATACGGATATGCAACATACAAGGAGATACTTGCGGTAAGGAGAGTAGTTGACTGACAGCAGTAGCGGATATTTTTGAAGGTTAACATAACAAAATGTGACAGAACGAAAATGTTGCCTCGGTTAACATAACTAAGAATGGAGAGTGTATGGATTCAAAAGAACTGGTACTCGTAATAGATTTCGGAGGACAGTATAATCAGCTGGTGGCCAGACGAGTGAGGGAGTGCAATGTATATTGTGAGATCACTTCGTATAAGACTCCGCTTGATAAGATCCGTGAGATGAAGCCGAAGGGTATAATTCTTACAGGCGGTCCCAACAGTTGCTACGAAGAGGGAGCACCATCATGTTCGAAGGAACTTTTTGAACTGGGTATACCTGTGTTGGGCTTATGTTACGGTGCTCAGCTTATGCAGCATGTACTCGGTGGGCGTGTGGAGAGAGCGACCGTCAGGGAATATGGACACACTGAAGTGATCCTTAATACCAAGAGCCCTCTTTTTACCGGTATTACTGACAGAGGTGATCATGACCCTACGGCAGAGCACAGTCATGACAGTGAAGTGATCACATCATGCTGGATGAGTCATTTTGATTACATAAGCAAGCTTGCGCCCGGATTCGAAACGGTGGCACATACGGATGGATGTCCCGTGGCTGCGGCGCAGGATAAGAGCCGTAAGTTGTATGCTATCCAGTTCCATCCCGAGGTCCTGCATACTCCGGACGGTACCAGAATGCTGTATAACTATGTTCGTAACATATGCGGCTGCAGCGGTGATTGGAGGATGGATTCTTTCGTGGAAGAGAGTATCCGCACTATTCGAGCCAAGGTAGGAAACGGTCGTGTATTATGCGCGCTTTCAGGCGGCGTAGATTCGTCAGTAGCCGCGGTATTGCTGTCAAAAGCCATAGGCAAGCAGCTCACATGTGTATTCGTTGATCATGGCCTTCTTCGCAAAAATGAGGGCGATGAGGTTGAGGCGGTATTCGGACCGGATGGACCGTATGATCTTAACTTTATTCGCGTCGATGCTGCGCAGAGATATTATGATAAGTTAAATGGCGTGGAAGAGCCTGAACGTAAACGTAAGATCATAGGAGAGGAATTCATCCGTGTATTTGAGGAAGAGGCCAAGAAGATAGGTGCGGTGGACTTCCTTGTACAGGGTACCATATATCCCGATGTAGTAGAATCCGGACTTGGCGGAGAATCCGCAGTGATTAAATCGCACCACAATGTGGGCGGACTTCCGGATCATGTAGATTTTAAGGAGATAATAGAACCCCTTCGTGACCTGTTTAAGGACGAGGTACGTAAGGTTGGCCTGGAACTTGGTATTCCCGAATACCTCGTATTCCGTCAGCCTTTCCCGGGACCGGGACTCGGTATTCGTATCATCGGCGATGTTACGGAAGAGAAAGTACGCATAGTTCAGGATGCGGATGCGATATACAGGGAAGAGATAGCCAAGGCGGCAGAAGAATGGAAAAAAGAGAACATTAAAACTGCTGACAGTCAGGACAGATCATCAATGACCACGGATGAACGTTTCAACTACGCCATGAAACTCAATCCTTCCTGGATGCCTGATCAGTATTTTGCAGCTCTTACCAATATGCGATCAGTCGGAGTAATGGGTGACGAGCGTACATATGACTACGCCGTAGCCCTTCGCGCGGTCAAGACCATTGATTTTATGACTGCTGAAGCTGCTCAGATACCCTGGGAAGTATTACAGAAGGTGATGAGCCGTATCATCAACGAAGTCCGCGGAGTCAACCGCGTACTCTTTGACCTTACTTCCAAGCCCCCCGGAACGATAGAGCTGGAGT
>JAILKC010000110.1 GCA_024694055.1 Lachnospiraceae bacterium
CAGAGAAAAATTCGGATACCGTACATCATTAAGGACCGGATTTGTACAGAAGTTCTTATATCCGGAACTGGGCGAGCGTGTCACATATAATGACGCTCCGGATGCAACGGTCATATATCCGGGCGGTAAGACGACCGCTGCAGCGAACGGATTTGCCAAGGTACAGGCCAGATTTGAGTACGATCCTGTAGATGCAAAGTATTACAGATATCAGTACGGCGATAAGCATATAGATGCCGAGACCGGTGAGCAGCTTAAATATGACAATGTTGTCTTTCAATATGTGGACGGTATAGTACGCGACAGTCATGATTATCTTGGATTCGGAGTTATGGGAGGCAGTAATGACAAGTGTATCGTCTTTACCGGGGGTAAGATGGTTGAAGGTACATGGGTACGAACCGATGTGTTCGGTCCGGCCAAGTATTATGACAGTGAAGGCAATGAGATAGTATTAAACACCGGCAAGACATGGGTATGTACCATATGGAATGATTATGCCGATGATGTTGTGATAGAATAGTTGGCGGTTTTGGATTTTAATATTGTGATCACGGGAGGATCATCTTTAATGAAGACTATAGGCAGAAGTTTTCTGATGGCATTTTCCGGTTATTCCATGAGTCCCAAGTCATCAATGGACAGGACGAAGGAGAACTGCGGATTTATACTTATCTTTATTCCGCTCATAGGAGCGATCATATGTGTGATACTTAACAGATGGGCGGTGCTCTATCCTTATGCATGTGATTTCCAGATATTACCGGCTGTAGTCGGGGCGGTGGTTCCTACCATTCTGTCGGCGGGAGCTCATCTGGACGGTTTTTTCAGGACCACCGATGCACTGAGTTCACACAAGATCCGAGAAGATAAGCTGAAGATACTCAGGGAAGATGCCCACGGCGGATATTCTTCCATCATGATATGCATATGTTACTTTATGGTAGCGATAGGTATATGGAGTGAGATGCCGATTGACGGGATATTTGTGATAGCATTCGGATATGTGATATCCAGAGCCCTGTACGGTATATCGATCCTTACGATGAAGCATGCATCTTATGACGGAGCGCCGGGCAAGATAGATGCTTACGTTCCGGACAGTAAAGTGGCTGTGTGGGTTCAGGTGCTTATCAATCTTGCCTATATCGGTATCAGTGCATACCTTATGTACAATATCGCCTGTACATACAGTGTGCCCAAACCGTCCGTGGCCATAGCGTGCCTGGTCGGTGCGGCCGTGACGTATGTTTATTATCTGGTAATCTCATACCGGAATTTCGGCGGAGTGACCGAAGAGAGCGGTGGCTTTTTTGTAATGCTCTGCGAGGTAGTTATTCCGATAGCGGCGCTGACGGCATTTAAGAGTCCGTTCTGATCGCAAATGATCCGTTACATACTCGGTACATGCTGAGGACAGTAACAAAACATAGAGGAGACAAGTTATATGTTGGCAAAGAAATATATAGATATGCTCTCAAAGAAATCTGTCATCAGAGAACTTTCGGAGTATGCGGTAGCCAGAGGTAAAGAAATAGGATATGAGAATGTATTTGATTATACATTGGGTAATCCTTCGGTGCCGGTACCTCGGAGTTATAATGACAGCATTGTCAGATTGGTATCCGAGAAGTCAGGCATGGATCTGCACGGATACAGCCAAAGCCTTGGTATAAGAGAGGTAAGAGCAGCCGTGGCGGATTCTTTGAACAGACGCTTTGGCATGAACTACAGCCTTGATCATATATTTATGACCAGCGGAGCGGCAGGCGCGATCGCTCATGCAGTTCGACTGGTCACCGTGCCCGGAGATGAGGTCATCACCTTTGCTCCCTTCTTTCCCGAGTATGGGCCGTATGTGACTCATACCGGAGCAGAGCTTAAGATCGTTCCTCCCAATACGGATGATTTTCAGATCAACTTTGATGCGTTTGAGCAGATGATATCTGAAAAGACCATGGCTGTTTTGATCAATACACCAAATAATCCGTCGGGTATAGTCTATTCAACACAGACAGTAAAAAGACTTGCGGATATCTTAAAGAGCAAGAGTGATGAGTACGGACATATCATATACCTGATATCCGATGAACCGTATCGTGAGATAGTATTTACAGGAGTTGATGCACCGTATGTAGCCAGGTATTATGATGCGACCATTACATGTTACTCGTTCTCGAAGTCGCTTTCAGTACCCGGAGACAGAATCGGATATGTGGCAGTCAATCCGGCTTGCCCTGATGCAGAGCAGATGATTGTGATGTGTGGTCAGATATCCAGAGGCATTGGACACAACTGTCCTTCAGCGATCATCCAGTGGGCCGTATCGGAGAATCTGGATGTCACTGCAGACATCTCAGTGTATGAGAAAAACATGAACATACTCTATGATGCACTTAAGGACCTGGGCTTTACTGTAGTGCGTCCGGGAGGGACGTTCTATATCTTCCCCAAGGCACTTGAAGATGATGCGATAGCATTCTGTAATAAAGGCAAGGAGTATGACTTTATCGGTGTTCCTGCAGACTCGTTCGGATGCCCCGGATACTTCAGATTGGCGTACTGTATAGAGACAGAAAAGGTAGAGAGATCACTCGAGGCACTCAGGAGATTTGTGCGTAAGGAATATTTGTGACACGTGTGTCATATGTCATAATGCACAAAAAATGGGCGTAAACTGCGCGCAAATTCGGCCTGGTACTATTGACACGTATGTTAAAAAGAAGTACACTCACGTTAAGTGAGTGGATAGTTGCGTCGTATGTCGGATTGTTTTTTCGATATTTTGCGAGGATGCAACATAGATAAAATGATTGTTGATGTTTTTTAGAGAAGGGAGAAAAAGATGGCAATCGAGAAAGTTACAGCTACATTGAAGAAGGATGTAGCTCCGGTTAAAGCAACAGCTACAGTTAAGACAGATGCACTTAAGACAGACATCAAGGCTGAGACAAAGGCAGAGGCTAAGGAGACAGCAAAGCCCGCAGCAAAGAAGGCAGCAGCTAAGAAGCCTGCAGCAAAGAAGGCAACAGCCAAGAAGCCCGCTGCAAAGAAGGCAGCTCCTGCAAAGAAGGCTACAGCTACCAAGACAGCAGCAGCAAAGAAGGCTACAGCTACAAAGGCTGCAACAGCAAAGAAGACAGCAGCTAAGAAGCCCGCTGCAAAGAAGGCAGCTACTGCTAAGAAGGCTGAGCTTAAGACTAAGGTTGTTCTTCAGTTCGGTGATGACAAGTCATACACAGAGGCTGATCTTGTTAAGATCGCCAAGGACGTATGGAAGTATGATCTGGGCAAGAAGGTTGCAGATTTCAAGTCAGTTGATCTCTACGTTAAGCCTTTCGAGAACAAGGCATACTATGTTATCAACGGTGATGTTGC
>JAILKC010000049.1 GCA_024694055.1 Lachnospiraceae bacterium
ACCTGTAAGTTCAGGCTTCATCTCTTCGTCGAAAAGTGTCTCGTATGAAGGATTGTAGACGATCTCTGTAGCACCGGTGATGCCATACTTGCTAAGATCAATGTTTGCCATTTGCATTACCTCTCTTTTCTATGATAATAATTTAACTAATAAAGTTCCATTGATTATTATACATTATCTTTCCCAAATGTCACGGATTTTTTTATAAAAATCACATTAAATGCGCTTATACGCGTTATATATTCCGATGCCGGTTACTTAATGCTACCCGACGCACCCTTTATACCGCGTATCCATTTGCCACTTCTAAGCCTTCCAAAGCACCATATACACTTGATGATCTGATCTATCTTCATGCATATGTATATGTAAAAAGCAGGTAGCTTAAGCACAAGGCCCGCCAGTATTCCCAAGGGCACCGAAGCGACCCATAAGAACAATACATCCGCAAGCATAAGGAACTTCGTATCGCCGCCACCTCTTAAGACGCCTTTTGTCACAACTGAATTGGTAGACTGGAACACAAGGATAAAAGCTATCGCATTCATAAGCTGTCTGGCGATATCTCTCGTGGATTCTTCTATATTGTACATACCTATGACAGGTTCTCTGACCGCAATTATGATAAGGCCTGCTACGAGTCCAAGTGCCGCCCCGAAAATAGCAAAAGTAAAGCCTTCATTAAGCGCTCTGTCTCTGTCACCTTTTCCAAGTGTATGCCCCGTCACTATGCATCCGGCCTGAGCTATGCCCTGAGTAAGTACCGTCGTAAGCATCTGTGTGACCGTCGTAATGGAATTGGCCGATACAAAAGCCGCTCCTATATGCCCCATGATGACAGCAACGGCAGAGTTGCCGAAAGCCATAAGCGAGTCACTTATAAGTACAGGAATACTGATCTTTAAATACTCTCCCATCAAATCTCTGCATTTTATAAATATGTCACGCAATCTGTATCCCAGATCTTTATCAAGAATAAAGAAATACGTCCCTATAAGTCCGAATTCAAGTATTCTCGAAAGCAACGTGCCAAGTGCCGCTCCCGCCACTTCCATGCATGGCGCGCCAAGTTTACCGAAGATGAACACCCAGTTAAAGAACAGATTGGATGTAAAACCAAGTATTGAACATACAAGCGGTATTTTAGCCTTGCCCACGCTTCGAAGCACAAGCGTACAGTCAAGCGAAAGTCCAAGTAATATATAGGCAGGAACCGAATAATAGAAGTATCTCGTGCCCTGATATATAACGTCCTCTTCAGGCGTATATATACGCATGATATGCCCCGGGAAAAGCGCCGTAGCTATGGCAAATATAAGTCCAAAGCCCACACAGAGACGCAACATTATGGTCACCGACTTTTTAAGCGATACCATGTCCTTCATGCCCCAGAATCTGGACACAAGCACGGACGCTCCCATTCCGATACCCATACAGCATATCTGATATATGGTGATAAACTGATTGGCCAAAGCGGAAGCCGACAGCGCAGTCTCTCCAAGCGTTCCAAGCATCACCGTATCCATCATGTTAACGCCTATGGATATCAGGCTTTGGAGGGCTATGGGAAGCGCTATCGCAAATACTCGTATATAGAAATCCTTTGTACCAAGATATTTTTTGAAATTATCTCTGTTCATCCATGAATCTCCAAGCATATTCACAGGTGTGCTCCACGCTCTCTCCCGCTATGCCCCATAACTTAGCCGGTATATTCATCATTCCCATTGTATGCATTCCCCTGTCTGTATACTTTTTTCAATGCGTTTTGCACTTTCATTTTAAAAAGCCCCGGAGACAAGCCCCGGGGCCTTAAATATTCTTTTAGATAATACCAAGATTACTTAAGAAGTGCGTTCTTAGCATCAATCTGAGGCTGCCACTTCTCGCAGTCGAAAGCGTAAAGATCCTGATAACCGTTACCATCCATGGTAGCTGTCATCTCATCCCACATAGAATCGAAAGCCGCATCTGAATCAGCGAAGATCATCTGCCATGAGTAATCCTCAAGGGTCTCTTCACACTGATTACGTATAACTGAGATATCAGCTGTATCAGATATAAGTGTTACTGCTACGTTAGGAGATATAACAAGCTTGTTATTCTTCTTCATCCACTCAGCGGGCTCTGCTGCGCCGAACTTGTCTGCCCATTCCTGCTTCATCTGAGTCTTTGTAGACTCTTTCCATGATGCCCAGTAATCCTTGGCATATGTCTCACCGGTGTTAGGGTTAATTGCGTTGGCACTTACAATCCACTCATTGATCTGGTTGTTACCATCGTTGTAACCTGCTCCGCCGTACTCCTCAGGAACCGGAAGGTTGTCCATAAGAGCATTGTCGTTGATAGCTGTGAACTTGCCGTCAGCGCCTACAGTGTAGTTAAAGTCTTTGATACCTGCATGCTGGAACTCAAGTCCTTCAGGTGATGCATACCAATCAAGGAATTCCATGATCTTCTGGTACTTAGCATCGTCTACGCCTGAACCAACACCGAATACACGGCCTGATCCGTAGTAAGCATCTGCATCTGCATAGTAGTTCTGATCTGCAACAGGTACGAAGATCATAGCTGTACCGTTATCAAGACGCTCCTGGCTGTTCCAGAAACCTACCTGCCAGCTGTACCAGAACATGTATACCTGACCTGAACTCATCTTAGCACAAGCTGCGTTCCAATCCTGTGTACCTGAATCAGGATCTACAAGACCAGCCTTGTAAAGCTTGTTAAGGAACTTAAGCATCTTATAGTAAGAAGCTGTCTTATCTGTAAGAGGAACAAATGTCTTGCCGTCTGCCTTAAGAATAGCAGAATCCTTAATCTTCTCGCCGTACCATGTGGTAAGCTGTACAACATTGGCAATACCCATCATGTTGTCGTTACCGTCCCAATCAGGCCAAAGTGATACTGCGTAAGCAGGATCGCCTGCATCATTGGTAGGATGAGCTGCCTGGATCTGTCCAAGTACATCTACAAGTCCGTCAAGATCCTTGATATCGGGAGCGCCGATCTCCTTGTAGAGATCCCAACGAAGCAGAGGGCTTGAGTAGATAACATCCTGAGAGTACTCTATAGGAGAAGTATTCATCATCTGAGTAGGAATACCGTAGATCTCTCCGTTGTTGCCCTCAAGACCTGAGTTGTAGACCTTGATCTGATCCATGTAACCATTAAGGTTAGGGTAGTTAGGAAGGTCAGCTGTGATATCCTTAATAAGACCTGCCTTAACACAGTCAGCAAAATCTACTGAATCAAGAAGAACTATATCACCGAGATTGCCGGCAGAAGTTCTTGTCTGATAGATAGCATCTCCTGCAACCTGAGGAGCGATGATGTTAAGATCGATGTTGAAACGATCCTTAACAACCTTGTCAAACCATCCGGTCTGAAGACCCTGATAGTTAGCAGCAGCATCGTATACTTCGATCTCCATTGTATCTCCGCTTGCTGCGTCAGTTGATGTGTCAGCTGCTGCTGTATCGCTTGCTGCAGAAGAATCTGTAGAAGCTGCGCTGTCGCTAGCAGCCGGAGCAGCTCCACCAGCACTGCTTCCGCAGCCGGCGAGAGTTGCCATGATCATTGTGGATGCAACCAACAATGAAACAACCTTTTTCAATTTCATAATCCACCTCCTGATTAATATATGTGTCACGACCCCTCATGGTCATAATCACCTTAACCTTTGACAGCACCTATCATGATTCCCTTTACAAAATATCTCTGGAATATCGGATAAACCAGAAGGATCGGGAATACTACGACTATAGTAACGGTCATACGAATAGATGTAGCCGTAGCCGCATGAGCAAGTGATGCTGCAAGCGATGCAGCACTGGTGCTGCTGTTGACAAGTGCCTTAAGCGAACTTGCCTGATTGATGTACTGATACAGTGTAAACTGCAATGTGAAAAGCTTGGTATCGCTCACAAGTAACAATGTATCCTGGAATGAGTTCCACTGTGCGACTGCCGAGAATATCGCAACCGTCGCAAGGATGGGCTTGATAACCGGTATGATGACCGCAGTAAAGGTCTTGATCGTACCTGCTCCATCAAGCATGGCTGCATCTGTAAGTTCGGCCGGAACCGATTCCACGAAAGTCTTACATAATACAATATAGAAGGGCGATACTACCGTAGGCAGTATGTATACCCAGAAACTGTTGTACAGTCCGATATTCTTCATGGTGATGAAGAAAGGAATGATACCTGCGTTGAAGTACATCGTAGCAACTACAAGTCTGTACCACAGTTTACGGTGCCACATGGTCTCCTTCGTGAACATGTATCCAAGGAAGGCCGACGCAAATACTGTAAGGATCGTACCTATCACGGTTCTTGATACCGATATTCTGAACGCATCCATAAGGCTTGGTATATTGGACACATTGACATAGTTCGTGAAATGAATATCAATGGGTATGAATGTGACCTTACCTCTGGCACTTAAATCATTATTACTGATCGTATTGATGAAGATGTAGTAAAAAGGATATACACATACAAAAGCAAAAAACGAATATACTATGTATGTAACTACCGACATTACTATATCTACGGGATCCTGTTTTTTCTTAACTGCTTTTACTTTGGGTTCTTTGCTCATCAGATAAAGCCCTCCCCTCTTGTAGCCTTGGATACTTTATTAAGTACGCACAGAAGGACTATGCTGACCACACTCTTAAGGATACCTATTGCCGTAGCAAGCGAGTATCCGCCACTGCCCATGGCCAGGTTATATACATACAGATCAAGAACCTGGATATAGTTCTTATTAAACGAATTCTGGAACACGAAGAACTGCTCCATACCGTTTGACAAGAAGTTCGCAAGATTAAGGAACAACAGTACAAAGTATGTAGGAAGGATGCTGGGTATCGTAATGTGCCATATAGTCTTCCACCTGTTGGCACCGTCCACTTTGGCAGCATCGATAAGCTCCTCATCTATACCCGTAATGGCCGCTATATACATGATAGCTGCCCATCCTGCATTCTTCCATGTAAGCCAAAGCCACATCTTGAACCACACGTGTTCTGATGATTGAAGGAACATAACCGGCTTGTCTATAAGGCCTGCATCTTGCAGCAGTGTGTTCACAACACCGGTACTATTAAATACACAGAATGCTATCGAATACACAAGCACCCAGCTGATGAAATTCGGCAGTGTCGTAACGGTCTGCACGAACTTCTGATAGGGCTTACATTTGATCTCATTAAGAAATACCGCAAACATCATCGGGAACCACGAGAACAGCATGCTGAGTCCGCTTATTCCGAATGTATTGAGCAATACCTGGAACAACTGCTTTCTCTTCGTGTCATTGTCGATCATGTAGTGGAACCACTTAAGTCCGGTAAATGCACACTCCGACAAAGTCTTCGGCGGCTTATAATCATAAAAGGCGTACCGCCATCCATACAACGGATAGTATGCAAAGATCAGAACAAGAATGATGAATGGTAGAACGTACAGAAACTCTCTGTAACCCCTTAACTTTTTCTTATTCATAAAACCCCCAAAAGTTTATTTTAGTAAAACGTTTAACGTAAGATTAAAAAAAATAAAAACGTTTTACAACCTTCTGTCCATAAGTATAGTATTTGTGACGAAATCTGTCAATAAATATTGGGATTATTCTGCAATTTGACGAAAAAAATATAATAAGCGCTGAAATTATTCAAACAGGGCTTCCATATCAGGCTGTCCTGCGCCTGCGATAAAGCGCCATAAACAGCCCGATACAGCCTATCATAAATGCCACAACATATTTAACGGCAAGGCTCTCGTCTCCCGTATTCGGAGAATCATCAAGTTTATAATTACGTACAGTCTTACCGTTTTTAAGGATCATGCGTGAAGAATCAGAATCCGTAGAATAGATTCCGAAGTTACTTAAATGACTTACGGCAAAGCTTAGGCTCTTGCTCTCATCATCTACCGTAGTGCTCACTTCTTCAAGTTGACCGTCATCGTCCACACATACCACATGATACGTACCTTCATCTATACCGACGGGTATGGGCATGGTGATCGTAAGTACGGACTTACCGAACTTCTTAATGGATACCGTATCCGTAACGTCCTTAAGAGTAATATCATATCCTGCTATCTGAGGTGTATTGTCAGATCCGAACAATTCGCCATAAAGTGCACCGATCCTCGCTGCCACGCTGCTGTCAGGCACGATATTTAAAGTACCGACGTTCTCAGTCTCCGAGAATTTGGCCATATACCCTTCTATGGGCACTCCGTTATAGACCGTAGCCACCTGTGCCAGAGTCTCTGTCGGGTATGCCGGGCTCTTTGCAGGTTCGATCGCATCTTTATCCTTGATATTATATGTACTTCCCTGTATGGTCACCGTATCGGGAAGGCTTGCAAGTATATCTTCGCTGAATATATGATTTTCGCGCACGATCATGTTGCCGGTCTCTGCGCCCGTTCCATCCAGTTCTTTGCTTAAGATCACGCCCGAAAAACCAAGCTTGTCTCCGTCAAGCACAGTTCCCTTGAAGTCTTCCACACCGTTTGGAACCACCGCAAAGAGCACGTTGCACAAAGCGTCTTTTCTATATGCGTCATTCTCAAGTCTCATGCTCGTATCGCCGCATGATATATCGGGAAGAGTACTTCCTGAAAAGACTACGACCTTGGTATTGTCAGCCTTGTCTGTATCCGAAAAATCGACCGCCCTGAGTCCCATCTCCTCGACACTTCCGGGCACCATAAGTGCAGACAGAGGGCAGTTCATATATGCCCTGTCGCCTATATATGACACATTGTCACCGCCGACAACGCTTGATAAGCTCTTACAGCCTCTGAATGCATCCTCTCCCACTTCGCTCAAACTTAGAGGAAGGCTTACAGAGGTTACGGATGTATTGTTCATAAACACACCCGGTGCTATCTTTTTGACACCTTCAGGAATGGTCACAGCCCCGCCATTGCCGCCATATGCAAGCAATATGCCGTCACCGACTATAAGGAAGTCGCCGCCGGATACATTACTCTTAAAATTGTTGATATAAGGTGTATTGTCAAAAGCATAGCCTTCAATATCCGTTACCGACGAAGGAATATAGACATTGCTCAAGTCATTGCAATGATAGAATGCGCCGTAGCCTATATGTGTAACTCCCTCGGGGATATTGATCGATTTAAGATTACTTCTTGCATAAGCAAAATCACCTATATCATTAATATATTCCGGAACGGAATAATCCTGCATGCCTGTATTGGCATAATAGGCCTGCATGGCGATCTTACCGTCCACTTCCGTATACTTGGGCAGATATCCGCCTTTGCCGGAATCATATATTACTTCATTTGATAAATCCTCAGATTCAGCATCCGCATCGCCGCGGGATGACACACCCGTAGAGCCTGTTGCATCCTGCTCAGGCTGTGAATTGGTCACCACGCCCTGATGAACGGTCACATTTGGATCCATGAAAAGCACTGCTCTTCCGCCCACAACTATAGTCTTGGCTATTACATCAGATCCGTCAATAACTGACAGAGGATCTACAGTAGGCATATATTCAACGTTGCTTGGATCAAGGCTTGCATCTCTAAGCCCCGAACTTGCTATCGTAATAGGCGATTCCTGATAATTAAGTCCATCCCCTGCAGGATTGCCTTCTTCGTCTCCGCTTCGGCCATTTACACCCGAGCCGCCGTCAGTACTTACACCGGGTGTTGCAGAAGCATCCGTACCGGTTCCGGCACCTGTTCCCGAATATACATCATTATCCGGAAGATTCGGCACTACCACGGTCTTGGTATCACCGTTTTCTGTATTGGCCACATCGCTGTTATCGAAGTTACGTGCAAATTCATATGCGGCCGTTCCGGGATCGGCGATGATGTTGAGCTTGCCACAGCCATCGAAAGCCGTCGGATCGATAAAACTTACTGATGCCGGAATTGATACATCAACAAGGCTTATACAGTTTTCAAAAGCCTTGGCATCTATGGTAGTGACACTGTATGGAATATTGATAGTCTTAAGATTGCGGCAGTTGGAAAATGCGTATGCCGGTATGGTCACAAGATATGAAGACAATGATACACTGTCAAGCCTCTCATTGCCCCAGAACGAATACTTGCTCATATGCTTTACGCTGTTAGGCATCTTGTAATAAGTTGAGTCATAGCCGCCGAGATATGCATAGAGCATCTCGCCCTTATTGTCATATATTCCGCCGCCAAGAGCCGTGAGGTCCATATTGTTACGGCTGATACTCACGGAATCAAGATTATTACATCCCGCAAATACGCCGTATCCGAGTTCCTTAACATTACCGCCTATGTAGACACTCTTAAGTCTTGAATCGCCTGCAAATGCAGCCGTATCTATTTTTTCAAGGGAATCGTGAGTAGTCACGGAATACAGATAGGGACAGTTGGAAAAAGCACCGTGTTCGATGGTCTTGGTATTGGTACCGGTATCCACCTGCGCAATACTTAAGTTGCCCGCAAATGCCTCTTCTCCTATCCTCTTAACAGAACTTGGAATAGACACAGTTGTAGCTGTGCCTTCATACTTATCAAGAGAATCATGATCCATCTGAAATTCATCCAATACGACCGCTTTGGTAGCATCCGCAGGGATAGTGGCGATAAGAACCGCTGCTATAATTAAAGCGATGCCCACGCCTTTTATAATATATTTTGAAATCTTCATAACTTAAGTTAAGGAATAGGAGCCACCCATCAAGGATGACTCCTTATATTTAGGCATTAAGCGGAACAGCTATCTTATCTCTCTTAAGGAAGAGGAACAGTGATGTGGCAGCAAGTGCAATTGCTATGAACCACTTGGGATGGATGGGATCGCCGGTCTTGGGCGAACCGTCTATCGTACCCACTGTCAGATTGCTTGTATCCACATATATCGTATAAGGCGAGAAGTGTGTCGCCGTGAAGCTTATGCAAGGTATACCGTCCACTGTAGTGAACTTGCATGCCAGATCCTCTAGCTGAACACCGTTAACAACGGCACCCACCTTATTATTGCCCGCATACTGACGAAGAGCATCTGGTATGGGCATAGTCACATTGACTTTAAGTCCGGTCGTATCAGTGATCTTATTGGTGCCGGTAGCATCATAAAGACTGATATCCATCGCAAAGTACTTGATAGGCGTCATATCACCATACTTATTGGCAAGAGCCGTAGCTACAGCATTGGCCGCATCCGTACTCTCCGTGATACGTACCACGAAGCTGTCCGTAGAACCGCTTACTGATGCGTAGGCTTTATCCGTATCGGATATTCCGGGTTTGGTGATATCTACCTTTGTGCCATTATTATCCCTTCCGGTAGCACCGGGAGTAGTTGCTCCGGTACGCGAATATGTTCCGGAAGCACTTGCACCGGTTCCGCTCTTATTTCCCGATGAAGGGCTGCCACTGCTTGCATCCTTATATGTAGCAGTTACAACTGTATCTCCATCTGTAGTCGTAATTGTCGTAGCCTTACTTGTAGAACTGTATACGGTCGCAGCCGCACCTGTCACTATCCACTTATCAAACACCTTTCCTGCCGGAGCATCAATAGCCTCAATTATGACTTTGGTATCCTTAGGATACTGACCCGATCCGCTACCATATACAACTTTAAGATCATATTTCTTTGACGAACTTCCAGGTGTGGGAGTGGTCGTCCCTGGCGTAGTAGATCCCGGTGTTGTAGATCCCGGTGTTGTAGATCCGGGTGTGACTGTAGGAGTCGGATTCTCTCCACCGATTGGATCATATTTTGCAATAAGGACCATATCTTCTGTAGGCAAAACACCTTTAAGCGTCATTCCGAAAAATTTGGTATTATCGACCTTGGGTCCCCAACCCACAAATTCATATCCTTCATGAACATGAAGATGATCTTCATCTATACCCTGCGGACGGTCTCCGGATTCCACCCACTCGTACGCGTGCGGATTCTCATTATTGTCATACCATTGTAATAATTCGGTACAATAACCGCAGTAATACTGGATTTTAAATATGTCATCAAGAGTTTTATCTACATTAACGCCCTTCTTTTTGGCCGTCTTTCTAGAATTAGCCGTCTCATATGTAACATAATACGGCTGATTTCTACCTGTAAAATTACCAAATGCTGCACTATCGAGATATACTTCTCTGTTTCTTGCTACAACTTCTATA
>JAILKC010000059.1 GCA_024694055.1 Lachnospiraceae bacterium
GTGGTTGTTCCTTACAGGGAGCAGATGTATGAAGAGACTGTGACACAACAGGATCTGAAAAGAGATATAGAACGTAGGGAATCTGCGGCGAAGGAAGCTCACAGGAAAAGTATGTTGCTTGCGGAGAATAAGATACTTGAAGAACGTGCTTCGCTTTCACAGACCTTGCACGATAAGCTTGGTCATAATATCAACGGTTCCATATATCAGCTAGAGGCATCCAAGGTAATAATGGATAAAGAACCGGAGAAGGCAAAAGCCATGCTGCAGGCTGTCATTGATCAGTTACGTACGGGAATGGATGAGATTCGGGCAATCTTAAGAAAAGAGAGACCCGAGAAGAAAAAGCTCGCACTTTTGCAATTGCATGAGTTGTGCGCTGATTGCATTAATAAGGGTGTACAGGCAGAACTTAATACGGAAGGTGATATGTCAAAGATCCCGGACGACCTTTGGGAAGTGATACTTGACAACATTTTCGAGGCTGTGACCAATTCACTTAAGTATTCGAGATGTAAACGAATCGACATAGGAATTATCGTGCTAAATAAGATGATAAGGTGTACCGTTACGGATGATGGAGCAGGGTGCGATAAGATAGTCGACGGCATGGGACTGTCCGGTATGAGGAAACGAGTAAGAGAAGCAGGCGGTACCATTGATTTTGAGTCGACGGATATTAATTCAATGGATATAGATGCGATCGGGCATGGCACGGAGCATGGATTTAAGGTAAGCATGCTGCTGCCTCTTGAATAGGAGAACAGAATGGAAAAGATTAAGGTGATCATAGCGGATGACAGTGATTTTGTCCGTGACGGTATGAAGATTATATTGGATGTTGATGATGAATTCGAAGTGATAGGATGCGCATCGAACGGCATGGAAGCCATTGAACTTGCTAAAAAACAGAAGCCGGATGTGTTTTTGATGGACATACAGATGGCAAAGATGGACGGGATCGAGGCTACAAAACTTATTGTGGAACAGGATCTTGGCAAGGTACTTATACTCACCACGTTTGATGATGATGAACTGGTCAAGCAGGCGCTTCTAAACGGTGCAAAGGGATATCTAATCAAGAATCATACGCCTGAGCATCTAAAGCAGATGATCAAGTCCGTATATAACGGGACGGGTGTCATGGAAGAGGGATTCCTTGAATCACTTGCAGCTTCACAAGCTACGGGCAGTTCATCAAAGGGTGGATTTAACCCCGCTGGATACACGGAAAGAGAGATGGATATAGTAAAGGCCGTTGCCGACGGACTGTCCAACAAGGAGATCGCGGAGAGGTTGTTTATCACGGAAGGAACAGTCAAGAACTATATCACCAATATTCTATCCAAAGAAGGCCTTTCTCACAGAACCGCGTTGGCGGTGTATTATCTGACAGGTAAGAAATAGAATATGGATCATGATTATTGAGAGAATTAACTGATTGTAAAGCCGTCATATTATGTGACGGCTTTTCCTGTATGTGGTATACTATAGGGCATGAAGAAAAAAGCGATATTTAGTGGAATCTGCATATTGGCGATAGCGATTGTCGCAACCATTGCCCTTAAACTGGGAGTCGATACATACTCATACTATTCGAGCACAAGGATATATGGGATGGATATGGCGCATATAGTTGTAATGACATTGGTCTATTTTGTGATATCCATCATGATGCTGGAGTATATGACCAAAGTATGCATGCAGGGCACATATGACAGTGAAGCGATAGTACGCAGGAAGTTGCGCACTTTTATCATTGTTGCGATACTTGGCACGATGGCCTCGACATATTATATTCAGACTATTGCTGCAAGGATATATGTAGGTAGTGATGGAATAGATGGAGTGTTTAGGCTGTGTATTACTCTGTTTATGGGGTTGGTATCGGCGCTGTCGCTTTTGATCGCCTATCTTATCAACATAAGGAATATCAGGCTTCTTAAGCTGCCCGCCGTTTCCGGAAAAAAGGGAGAGACTGCCGGATCCGAAAGAAAGTTAGGGCTTATGGCAGGGCTTGATAAGAGATTTGTTAAAGATAAGCCGGCATATGAGACCCCGGA